>JAQGMD010000243.1 GCA_028292565.1 Burkholderia sp.
ATCAGCATGCGCGACCCGATGTACCTGATGCTGGACCTGTGGTTCGGCAGCGCCAGCGGCACGCCGGATAACTCGACTCCGCAAGGCAAGACCAACTCGTACGAAGTGAACTATGTGCGGGCGTGGAAGTTTAAGTAGCTACAGCCCTGTAGGGCGCATCGTGATGCGCCGGATGTTTGGCGTTTCGGCCCTGCCAGGAAAAGACCGGCGAGCGATCGCCGGTTTTTTTTTCGTTCTTCAAACAGGCATCATTCGTTCGCGCGGCGCTGGAACCGATGCGGCGAAGCGGCAGGCGTTCAGGAACCCGAGCGCGGCATTATCGAAATTGTATTGCCTTACCAGAGCAAGACTGCGCCTGGAGAAATGCTGCCAGAGTTCTTCACGCGTCAAAAGCAGTACCGCACGATTGGCCCAAAGGTCGACGTCGAGATTGCAAATAAACCCATTCTCGAAATTCATCACAAGTTCTCCGGCGACGCCGGCATGAGGCGAAACCAACACGGGCAAGCCGGCGGCGCATGCCTCATTTCCGACCACGCCCCAGACATCATAAAGCGTCGGAAAGAGAAAGAGGCGAGCCGACCGATAAAGGTCGGGCAGTTCGCTTTGCCTGGCGAACCCGTGGAATGTGGCTTCGGCCAGATCCGGGCGTAACGCCGCAGCCGCTTTCAGTTGGGGCTCGAGCGAGCCTGATCCCACAAAAAGAATGTTGACCTTGCGTCCCAGTTTGTTCGCTGCCGCCAAAGCGACGTCGAGTGCAAAGAGCGGATTCTTCACTGACTCGATGCGCCCGCAAAAAATGAAATCGAACTGCTTTTCGTCCGGGAGAGTGTCCGGAGTAAACGCTGCGTTATCGATGCATAGCGCAGATTGGAAACACTGCGGCGCGAGAATGCCGTATCCCTGGTACAAACGATTGCCGCCATCGCTGGCCGAAAGAAACGCGCGTGACCTCGCAAACACGAAACGGCGGATCAGCTTATGCACATGGCTCAATCCCCGCTCTGAAATGTCGGTGCCATCAGTGAAAGGGACGTGCGCGATGCCGCGCGCCAGTGCATACCCGAAAGCATAGAGTTGTGTCGGATAGAAGCCGTCGGTGACGACCACATTCGGTGAAAACCGTTTGAGGGCGTGGATGACGTCCGGATTGTTATGAATGTAGCGGCCCTGGACCTCGGTGTAGCGTTCGCGCAGGTAGACGTGATCGAAATGGAGAGGAGGCAGGTCCCATTGCCGGTTGGGTTCACGCTCGCTGCAAAACACGGCCTGGAAATTGACGCCCGGGATGCGGCCAAGCCGCTCGAAAACCGGGATCCGATAGGGAGGTGGATTGTTTGTGACGAGCGCAATTTTCAACATCGATCGGCCTCCACGACCGTTGCACAGCGATGATTAGCCGGGGGACTGCCTTTCCCACATCTCCTTCGTCAGCACCTGCCGCATGAAGCCGATGACGAACAGGGTATTGGTGACCGCGTAGCGCATGAACAGCCGCCGCGGCTCGGAACCGAGGCGATACAACCACTCCAGGCCGTTGCGTTGCCACCAAAGCGGCGCGCGCTTGATCGTGCCCGAGTGATAGTCGAAAGCCGCTCCCACGCCGATCATCACCGCGCGGATGCGTCCGCGATGATCCGCCATCCATTTCTCTTGCTTCGGACATCCCAGGCCGACAAACACCACATTGGCGCCGGAGTTGTTGATCATCTCGACGATTTCGTCATCTTCTTCCCGGGTTATTGGGCGGAAGGGTGGGGAATAGGTGCCGGCGATCTGCAGGCGCGGGAATTGCCGGGCCAGCACAGTGCGCAGCTTGCCCAGCGTTTTTTCCGTACTGCCGTAGAAGAAGATTTTTTGCGGCGTGTTCTCCGCCAGCGCCAGGTATTTCAACATCAGGTCCGGGCCGTTGATCCGTTCCTGGGTCCGGAAGCCGAGGCGTCGCAATGCCCACGCGATCGGCGCGCCATCGGGTGTCGACATGTCGGCATTGTTGACCGCCATCTTGAACTCGACATCCTGCGTAGTCGTGACTACCGAATGCACATTGCAGATGCAGACATAGCGAGATTCGCGCGATGCGCCCCAGCGCATGATGCGCTTGATGGCGTCATCCCATGACAAGGCGTCGATGTAGGCTTCGAGTATCGGTTTCCCGCTACGCGACATGGCGCTCTCTGTGTACTGTTCCAATTGTTCCAATTGCGTCGTCATATATGTCCATCAACAGCTTGTAATTTCGTTGTGGCGTGTATTTCGCCTCGTATTCGGCGCGTGCCGCCAGGCCCATGCGGTGCATCTGATCCGGATGCGATTCGGCCCAGGCGATTTTTGCGGCAAGGTCGGCCGCATCTCCCGGATTGAACAGCAAGCCGGTGACGCCGTCCTTGACGATATCGACCAGCGCCCCGAGCCGGCTCGCAATCACTGGCAAGCCGCAGGAGTAAGCTTCGACGATGGTGCGCGGCGAATTTTCGTAGCAGATGCTCGGCACCACCAGGAATTGCGCGGCACGCATGCGCGCCATAATGTCGTCCAGGGTGCGGTAACCAAGATAGCGGTCGCCGAAGGACTCCCTGGCCAGCGCCTCCAGTGGCCCGCTGCCGATCACTTCAAGCGCGGCGTCAGGCAACCGTCGTCCGGCTTCAGCGAGGACATCCAGTCCCTTTTCCGACGACAGCCGCCCGACATAGAGTCCGCCGCGGCGCGCCTCCCATTGGGGAGCCGGGCCGGAAGGCACAAAGTTCGGTTTGATCCGGATGAGATCCGCCGGCAAGCCTCCGGCGATATATTTGTCGCGGGCAAATGCGTTAAGCGCGATATAACGTGTGATCCGCGAGCTGTAGGTGCCGATCGCGCGATGCACGGCGAGCATGCCGGTCGCCACAGCCGACTGCAGCGTCGAATTGCGATAGCATTTGCGGGTCACCGAGCGCCACGGAAGCTTGCCGACGCAGTCCTCGCATATCTTGCCGTCGCGCAGGAAGATCGCTTGCGGGCAAAGCAGCCGGAAGTTGTGCAGGGTCTGCACCACGGGCACGTTCTTTCGCGCGGCCGCCCAATACAGCGACGGTGAAATCAACGGAAAGGTGTTGTGGACGTGGATCACGTCAGGCTGGAATTTTTCGCACAAGCGATCCACTTCACCGGCGGAACGATGGGACCAGATCGTCGATACCGCAGCCATTGCGCGCGGCATTTCCTTGATCGCATCGTTATGCTGGTGATACAACTCCACTTCGTTGCCCTGGCTGCGCAGCAGCGCAACCTCGGCTTCCACGACCGCGTCTTCGCCGCCTTTGTGTTGGTATGCGTTATGTGCGACGAGTATTTTCATAATCAGCCGACCTTCTTCTTTTCGGCTTTCAAATCGCCTTTGCCGATGTCGCAGGCATGCCGGCAGGCCGCCACCAGTCCCAGTGCGGCATTCTCGAAGGTGTATTCGTTGACCAGGTTGCGGCTGCGCCGCGAAAAACGCTGGTACACCGCTGGCTGGGTCAACAGCAGTTCGCCGTGATCGGCCCACACGCTGACATCCAGTTCGGCTACGAATCCATTCTCGCCATCGAGCACCAGCTCATCGGCCACGCCCGCATGCGGTGAGACGATCACCGGCAACCCTGCGGCACACGCTTCGTTTGCGACCACGCCCCAGACATCGGCAAGAGTGGGGAACAGGAAGATGCGTGCCGACCGGTACAGCGCAGGCAGTTCATGCTGTGCGGCGAAGCCGTTGAATTCGGCGTCGATCTGATCCGCATGCAACAATGCTTCGCTCTTGATCAGATCTTCGTGCGGGCCTGAGCCGACAAACAGGATGCTGACCTTCCTGCCTAGCCGCTGCGCCACTTCCTTCGCCACATGCAGCGCGAACAATGGATTCTTCGCTTCGACCACGCGGCCGCAGAAAATGAAATCGAACCGCTTTTCTTCGTGCGGCGGGTCGAGCAGATACGCCTCATTCTCGATGCAAAGACACGACAAGAAGCAATGTACGGGGTCGATGCCGTAGCTTTCGTATAGCCGCTGGCCGCCTGCGCTGGCCGCGACAAATGCTTGCGAGCGCGAATAGACGAAGCGGCGCACCAGTTTGTGCGGCGTGCTCAACGCTTCCTCGGAAACGTCGGTGCCGTCGGTCATCGGAACGTGCTGCACGCCTTTGGCAAGGGTGTAGCCGAACGCGTAAAGGTAAGTCGGGTTGAACCCGGTCGTGACCACCACATCAGGGGCGAACTTCATCAGGGCGGAGACCACATCGAAATTGTTATGGATGAAGTTGTCGCCACGGGTAACGAAGCGTTCGCGCAGGAAGATGTGGTCAAAGTTCAGCGGCGGCAGTTTCCATTCCCGGTTCGGCTCTCTCCTGCTGCAGAAGATGACCTGCAGCTCCACATCGGGCATCTGTCCGATTTTCTCGTAGATCGGTATCCGGAACGGAGGCGGGTGATTGGTGACAATCGCGATCCTCAGCTTGCGTTCGGTGCGCACATTCCTGGAGTAATTGCTGATCGACTCCACCGGAGCAAGACGTTTCGTTTTATCTTCGTTTTGGTGCATGGTATCCGTGATGTAAATGTCGCTTTACCGATGAGCCAGGCTCCCGATAATGTCTGATAACAAGTCTGCACGGAAAATTCCGATTGCTTATTGACCAGAGTCTAGAGAGTGTTATGAATTGTTCATCGTGCCTGGAGCGCGTCGCGGGTGCGCTACTTTTTGGTGGGTGCAACTGCAGTTGCGCGAACCATTGGATTCGCTCCCCTTCTAGGGGAGGGTCAGGGTGTGGATGGGTTCTGTTGCGCACGAGAGAAATTCATCTTGTCCCGGCCTTCCCCTTGAAGGGGAAGGAGCTATCACGCCGCGTTCAGGGTTTAGTGCGCCGCCATCCCATCATGCCGTCAAGGCGTCCGAGCACGATTGCGCATCCATAATTGAGATCGGCAAGCGAGCCTTTCAACAGCGGACGAAGCACCGGCGCCATTAACCCCCGGGCTATCACCCAAACAGGTAGTTTATGTTTTGCGTAGAGCGCGCCGGTACCACGAGCGCGATGGCGTATCGCAAGCCGGGCTTGCGGGGTGGTATCAGGCTTGTCGGAAGAAACCGCGTGGTGCACTTCGGCTTCCGGCAGGTAAGTGAAGAATGCGCCCGAGTGCAGCGCGCGCAGGACGAAATCGGTCTCTTCACCGGCTCCGAACCATTGGCCGACGCCGAGACGGCTGTCGAAGCCGCCTATCGTTTTAAAGAGTGAGCGGTGGCAGAACAAGGTGATCGAGCTGACCGGCACATCGCGGAAGGCCGCGCTGCGCTCCCATGTCAGGTTGGCGGCCTGCGCCGGTTGCTCGGCCTGTTCGACCCAGCGAACGACCACACCGGCCGG
>JAQGMD010000246.1 GCA_028292565.1 Burkholderia sp.
CGCCACCGACTGCGGCGCCTGGTGGCGCGCCCATTCCGACAGCGATTGCTCCGCGCGCGGTGTCAGCAATATGCGCCTGTGCAAATTCTGGTTCCCTATCCACGCGTTGAAATCAACCGGCTCGGCAAGATGCGGCAGGCGGTTGCGGCCGCTTTGTTCGGCGGCGGCAACGATGATGCCCTGCCAATGGGCGAGTTTCTTCGCGGTGCGCTCGGCCGAAAGCCTCACAACGCAGCGCTGTGCGGCTAGCGGCTGGATTGCGGTGACGCCCAGTTCGACCGCCTTTTCGATGATCCAGTCCATCTTCGACGCTTCGGGCAACGCCTGCGCCAGCGTTATGGTGTAGGGCAACTCCGCTTCACGCGGGGAAAACGTCTTGATTTCGGCGGTCGCCCGCTTTTTTTCCATTGTGGTCAGTGCGGCGGTGTACTCGCCGCCTTCACCGTTGAACAAAGTGATATGGTCGCCCGGCGCCATGCGCAGCACCTGTACATGATGTGCGACATGGTCAGGCAGGGCAATCGTGGCGCCGATAGTCAGCGGCTGTGAACAGTAGAAGCGGGGCATCGGGAATCCGGGTAGGCCTGACGGCAGGTAGCCGAAACGGCAAGTCTGTTATGCAAGTGGTGTGTCGCCAATTTTAATGCGTGACACCAGTCTGGTAAAATATGCGGCTTTGCATCCTCCTGTTTCGACGGATCGGGCAACGCTGATCCGCCATAGACCTGAATACCATGACTTCCACGCTCCCGACCAAAAAAATGGCCAATGCAATCCGTGCATTGGCAATGGATGCAGTACAAAAGGCAAATTCCGGACACCCCGGCATGCCGATGGGGATGGCGGAAATCGCCGTCGCACTCTGGGCCAGGCATTATCGTCACAATCCGGCCAACCCGCACTGGGTCAATCGCGACCGTTTTGTGGTTTCCAACGGCCACGGTTCGATGTTGCAATATGCATTGCTGCACCTGACAGGTCATGACCTGTCGATGGAAGAGATCAAGAATTTCCGCCAGCTGCACTCCAAGACTCCCGGCCACCCGGAAGTGGAAATCACCCCGGGCATCGAGACATCGACCGGCCCGCTCGGCCAGGGCCTGACCAATGCGGTCGGGATGGCGCTGGCGGAGTCGCTGCTGGCCGCCGAGTTCAACAAGCCCGGCTTCGACGTAGTCGATCACTACACCTACGTATTCACCGGCGATGGCTGCCTGATGGAAGGCATCTCGCATGAAGCCTGTTCGCTGGCCGGCACGCTGCGCCTGAACAAGCTGATCGCGCTGTACGACGACAATGGCATTTCCATCGACGGCAAGGTCGAGGGCTGGTTCACCGACGACACGCCGAAGCGTTTTGAAGCCTACGGCTGGAACGTGATTCGTAACGTCGACGGCCATAATGTCGATGCAGTGGACGCTGCCATTGCGCAAGCTAAAAAATCCGACCGTCCGACCTTGATCTGCTGCAAGACAGTGATCGGCAAAGGCGCGCCTAATATGCAGGGCAGCGATAAAGTGCACGGCGCCGCGCTGGGTGACAAGGAAATTGCCGCTACCCGCGAAGCAATCGACTGGCCGCACGCTCCGTTCGAGATCCCCGCCGACGTCTATGAGGCATGGGATGCCAGGAAGCAGGGCCAGGCGGTGGAAGGCGAGTGGAACGCATTGTTCAAGGCTTATGACGAGCGCTATCCGCAACAGGCGGGCGAGCTGCTGCGTCGCATGAAGGGTGAGCTGCCGGGTAATTTCGACGCCACCGTCAACGCGTACATCGCGTCCTGCGTCGAGAAAAAGGAAACGATCGCCACCCGCAAGGCCAGCCAGAACGCCATCCAGGCTTACGCGCAGGTACTGCCGGAATTCCTCGGCGGTTCCGCCGACCTGACCGGCTCGAACCTGACCAACTGGAAAGAGAGCATCCCGGTGCGCTCGAACCAGCCGGGCAATCACATCAACTATGGTGTGCGCGAATTCGGCATGGCCGCGATGATCAACGGTATTGCGCTGCATGGCGGCTACATTCCGTTCGGGGCGACCTTCCTGACGTTCTCGGATTACAGCCGTAACGCGATCCGCATGGCCGCATTGATGAAGATCCGTTCGATTTTCGTGTTCACGCACGATTCGATCGGCCTCGGCGAAGACGGTCCGACGCACCAGGCGGTTGAGCATGTTTCGAGCCTGCGCCTGATTCCGCGCCTGGACAACTGGCGTCCTTGCGACACAGTGGAATCGGCAATCGCCTGGGAGCAGGCGGTAAAGCGCAAGAATGGCCCGAGCACCCTGATTTTCTCGCGCCAGAACCTGCCGTACCAGGAACGCACGCCGGAACAGATCGCTGACATCAGGCGCGGCGGTTATGTGCTGAAGGATGCGCCGGATGCGAAGGCAGTGCTGATCGCAACCGGCTCCGAGGTGGAGCTTGCGGTCAAGGCCGCGGATGAACTCGCGAAGCAGGGCGTTCCGGTACGTGTGGTATCCATGCCGAGTACCGATGTATTCGACCGCCAGGATGCCGCCTACAAAGCGGGCGTGCTGCCCAAGGGCTTGCCGCGCGTGGCGGTGGAAGCCGGCGTCTCCGACTTCTGGCGCAAGTATGTTGGCCTGGAAGGCGGCGTGGTCGGTATCGACACGTTTGGCGAATCCGCACCGGCGGGTGTGTTGTTCAAGCATTTTGGTTTCACGACCGAGCGTGTCGTGGAAACAGTGAAATCGGTTATTGCTTAAGAATTCGGTTTAATTCATTCAGGAGAGAAAATGACTATTCGCGTCGCAATCAACGGTTATGGCCGTATCGGCCGCAACATCCTTCGCGCCCATTACGAAGGTGGCAAGAAAAACGACATCCAGATCGTTGCGATCAACGACCTCGGCAATGCCCAGTCGAACGCGCACCTGACCCGCTACGACACCGCCCACGGCAAGTTCCCGGGCACCGTTGAAGTCGACGGCGATTTCATGATCGTCAACGGCGACAAGATCAAGGTGTTTGCGCAACGCGATCCGGCACAAATCCCTTGGGGCGAACTGAAGGTCGACGTCGTGCTCGAGTGCACCGGCTTCTTCACCACCAAGGAAAAAGCATCGGCCCACCTGAAAGGCGGCGCCAAGAAGGTCATCATCTCCGCACCGGGCGGCAAGGATGTCGACGCCACTGTCGTGTTCGGCGTCAACCAGAATGTTTTGAAGGCATCGGACACCGTGATCTCCAATGCATCGTGCACCACCAACTGCCTCGCGCCGCTGGTCAAGCCGCTGCACGACAAGATCGGCGTGCTCAATGGCCTGATGACGACTGTGCACTCTTACACCAACGACCAGGTGCTGACCGACGTGATGCATGAAGACCTGCGCCGCGCCCGTTCCGCCACCCAGTCAATGATCCCGACCAAGACCGGCGCCGCGGCAGCAGTCGGCCTGGTGTTGCCGGAACTGAACGGCAAGCTGGACGGCTTCGCGATTCGCGTTCCGACCATCAACGTGTCGCTCGTCGACCTGTCCTTCGTCGCCGCGCGCGACACGACGGTCGATGAAGTCAACGCCATCATGAAGGAAGCTTCCGAAGGCGCGTTGAAAGGCATCCTGACTTACCAGACCGAGCCACTGGTATCGGTCGACTTCAACCATAACCCGGCATCGAGCAATTTCGACGCGACGCTGACCAAGGTGTCTGGCCGCCTTGTCAAAGTGTCTTCCTGGTATGACAACGAGTGGGGCTTCTCGAACCGCATGCTGGACACCACGGTTGCATTGATGTCCGCCAAGTGATCTGGCTTCATCATCATTGATCAAACGACGCCCCAGCTGTTGGGGCGTTTTGCTATATTGGTCCACGTCTGGGGTATGGCGGGGAGCGTATGGCAAGGATGGCAACGTTAATCAGGGAATTGGTCCGGGAGAACAAGGCTTTTGTGTTCTTCCTGCTCACGATGATCATGGTGCGCAGCGCCATCGCCGACTGGTATGGCGTCCCCTCCGCCTCGATGTATCCCACCCTGATGATCGGCGACCGGATCATGACCAACCGGCTGGCCTACGACATCAAGCTTCCTTTCACCGACCTGATCCTGTCACGCATTGCGGACCCGAAGCGCGGCGATATCGTCACCTTTACTTCTCCCGAGGACGGCATCCGTCTGGTGAAGCGGGTCGTCGGTTTGCCGGGCGATACCATTGAAATGCGTGGCGATGAATTGATCGTCAACGGCGCGAGGGCCGCGTATGCCATCGCCGACGGCGATTTGAACGCTCGCCTGACACCCGATTACCGCGGACGGCAGGTGGTATTGACCGAGGAGGTCCTCGGGCATCAACGGCCTATCATCGTGATGCCCCAGCGCAAAGCCGTTCGTTCATTCGGCCCGGTAGCCGTTCCGGATGGCCAGTATCTGATGTTGGGTGACAACCGCGATAACAGCATGGATTCCCGCTATATCGGTTTCGTCAAGCGCGAGCTGCTGACCGGCCAGGTGCTGCGCGTGATCTTTTCGCTTGATACGGACAAGTTTTATTTGACGCGGGTTGAGCGCTTCGGGGCGTCGTTAATTTAGGTGGACCCTAGGCACCGCGCAGGAATAAGTTGGTCAATTTTGCTGGCCGTAGCGAGCGCGTTGCCGCGTTGCTCGTCGTCGCCATAGCTCGCTATGGCTCCTCCTCACGCCTTGCACCGCATCCCGCGACGGCCGCCAAATTGCCCAACTTATCCCTGCGCGGCGCCTAAGCGCGAACGTGCCACACCGTATTCCTGCGCGGGGCCTGAAGGTAAGCTTCGGCCGATCACGAACATCGACTCTTCAACATATACTTACTTGCATTCAAACGAATAAGG
>JAQGMD010000366.1 GCA_028292565.1 Burkholderia sp.
TGCCGTGGGAAGTCAATCCGCTGTTCCAGGAATGGCTGCAGGCGCATTTCCCCGACCGCGCCCAGCGCGTCATGAACCGCGTGCGCGAAATGCGCGGCGGCAAAGACTACGACAGCGACTTCTCCAAGCGCATGCACGGCGAGGGCGTCTGGGCCGACCTGATCCGCCAGCGCTTCATCAACACCGCTGAGCGGCTGGGCTTAGCTGGCAGCAATTCGATGCGCTTCGAGCGGCTCGATTTCTCGCGCTTCCGGCGCTCGCTGATCGTGCCACCGAGCGGCGGCAAGCAGGCGGGCAACGCCAGTGGCCAGCTCGACCTATTCTGATCGATTCCATTTGTGGAATTGCGTAGTTCTTTTGCACGCTGCGTGCTTCGACGGTTCTACGCACAGCATAGCGCCTGATGATAGCCCGCTCGCATCTGGGCCGACCTGATCCGCCAGAGCTTCACCAAGACCGCCGAGCGGCTGGGCCTGTTGTTTTGAGTCGCCCGGTGGATAGATCGGCACGGGGATGTCGCCAGCGATCATCACGCCAGCGAAGCTGGCCAGATTGTCCGGAACTGTCTGCATGGAGACGCTGTCCAACTGAAGCACCCTGGGATTGTGCCATCGACAAAAGGCCAAACATGAATCGGACAACAACGGGTACCCGACTGGCCGAGTTGGTCGAACGCTTCGGTGGACAATTGGAGGGCGACCCGGACGTCGAAGTCACGGCGATCGCGCCGTTGGACCGTGCCGGCGTTTCGGACATTAGCTTTCTCAGCAATAGCAAACTGCGCGCGCTGGCCGCGCAAAGCCGGGCGGCGGCGCTGATCCTCTCGCCGCTGGACGAGCCGGATGTCGCCGCCACCTACGAGGGCGCGCGCATCATCACCGCCAATCCGTACGCCTACTTCGCGCGCACCGCGCCGTACCTCGTGTTGCTGTCCGAAGCGGCGCCGGCGCCGGGCATCCACCCAACGGCCGCGGTGCATGAGAGCGCGCAGGTCGATCCCGGGGTCCGCATCGGTCCGCACGTCACGGTGGAGGCGGGCGCGGTGATCAAGGCCGGCGCGGTGATCGACGCCGGCTGCTACATCGGCCGCGAGGCGGTGGTCGGCGAAGGCACCCACTTTTTTGCCAACGTGACCTTCCATGCGCGCTGCATCATCGGCGCTCGCGGGATCATCCACTCGGGCGCAGTGATCGGCGGCGACGGCTTCGGCTTTGCGGTGGACGCCGGCGCCTACATCAAGATCCCGCAGACCGGGTGCGTGGTGATGGGCGACGACGTCGACATCGGCGCCAATACCACGATCGACCGTGGCGCGCTGGACGACACCGTGATCGAGGACGGGGTCAAGCTCGACAACCTGATCCAGATCGGCCACAACTGCCGCATCGGCGCGCACACCGCGATGGCCGGCTGCGTCGGTGTGGCCGGCAGCACCAGGATAGGCAATCACTGCACCTTCGGCGGCGCGGCCATGATCAATGGCCACATCGAGATCGCCGACAACGTGCACATCACGGCTGCCACCATGGTGACGAACTCGATCACTGAGCCGGGCCGCTACACCGGCTTCTACCCGGTAGCCAAGAACGCCGAATGGGAGCGCAGCGCCGCGATCGTGCGCAACCTCTCCTCGATGCGCGAGAAGGTACGCGCGCTCGAGAAAACTATTAAAGCGCTGACCGAAGAGAAAAGGTGATCGTTCCCGGACGACCGTCCCATAGGGCAGTCAGTAGACGAACGTCTGCTTTGAGGTTTCCGAAAGGGCTAACTAATGAAGAAATCCGACCGCTTGACGGATCAATCTATATCGTTACCAAGGACCCGCATTAAGCGGGTGCCAACGGAAGTTTTTGCATGGGCTGCGGCGCATGGGCATGATTCAAAGGCCCGTGACCGTGGCCCGTTTGTACATTGGCCCCGTGCGCAATCGCTAGATGGATATAGCTGTGTGCCAGCCTTACCGACTCGGCAAGTTCATGTCCGAGGGCCAGATAGCAGGCGATCGCCGAAGAAAGCGTGCATCCCGTTCCGTGGGTATTGCGGGTATGTATACGCGGATTGGACATACGCACCATTGCACCGCCTCTCTGCAGCAGCAGATCCACCACTTCTTCGCCGGGAAGATGGCCACCCTTCAACAGCACTGCCTGTGCGCCCGACTTCATCAGCTCTGCTGCGGCAGCGGCCAGTTCGCTTTCGGCTTGCAATGAGCGTCCCAGTAACAGTGCCGCCTCGTCGAGATTGGGCGTAATGACCGTCACCAGCGGAAACAGCTCCCTTACGAGCACCGCGACGGTTTCCTCGGCAATCAGCCGATGACCGCCAGCAGTCACCATCACCGGATCCAGTACGACCCGTTCCCACTTGTAGCGCTTGATCGCTTGCGCCACGACATTCACCACATCCGGATCATGCAGCATTCCGATCTTGACCCCATCGATGCCGATATCGGTGACGACAGCGTCGATCTGCGCGGCCAGGATGTCGGCGGGTACAGCATGAATCGCGTTGACGCCGCAGGTATTTTGCGCGGTGATCGCCGTGATCGCCGTCATGCCGAA
Source organism: Burkholderia sp. (assembly GCA_028292565.1). Next base: position 2,562 of record JAQGMD010000366.1, read on the forward strand.
GCAGCCCAGTGCGGAGAAAGTTTTCAGGTCGGCCTGGATGCCTGCGCCTCCACCACTGTCTGAACCCGCGATACTTAATACGCGCGGGTATCGGAATTGATGAGGATTTTCTTTATTCGATTCGGTTTGCTGCGTCACTGGGTTCTTCCTCCTTCAAATTTGACCGGCAGATGTTCCGGTTCGCGCGCCGGCTCGTCAAGCGTTGAATATATGGTTTTGGCGCGGTGTGTCGGGCGCACCTAGCTAGTACTACTGCGTCATTAGTTTGGGGAGCTATTGAAGCATAGTAACAATGGTATTTGTGTTCTCTTTGCGAAATGAGTTGGTAATTCGCGTTCGAATGACCGCTTGAGGCAGTTCTGACGCCACCTTCTTTCTTCTTCCAT
>JAQGMD010000374.1 GCA_028292565.1 Burkholderia sp.
TCCAGCAGCGAACCAACCGGCATTGGAATGCCCAGCAAGTAATGAAACATCAGCCACAAAGTGGCAGCGCCAGCAATCGAAATCAGGATCAGATTGCGATTGAACGGCGTGCCGCAATACCGTGCTACGACTGCAAGCAGCAATGAAATCGACAGCGGATAACCGAGATAGGGCAGGACGAATACATAGACAGACAGAATGGCCAGCAAGCCGAGCGCAAGCAGGTGAGGACGCATTCCGGTTGCAGTGGCATCTTCGGTTTCCGGCGCCACCTCCGTTTTCGATTCCGCATGCGCGCCGAACTTCAAGCTGCGCACGCAGAGAACAAGGCCGAGCGCTCCCAGCATCCAGCCCACCATCTTGGGCACACCGGAAGCGCCGACCGAATCCGACAACAGGCTTTCCGGAATGTGCGATGCAGTCAGCAGATAGCCGATGGAGAGAAATAGCGCAGCAAGTCCGAGTATAAGATCGGGCGTCCGCGCCTTCATTTAATCACTCCCAGTTCTTTCATCGAGTCGGTCAGTTCCTTGATGAATTCACCACTGAATCTGGTCGCTTCCTGGCGCCCCATTAATGCCGGCATCAAATCGTTCTTGGTATAGCTCTCTTTGTAAGCCGGGCTCTCAAGCACTTTTTTCAAACCTTCTTCCAACGCTTTCGTGGTTTCCTGAGGAATGCCTTTGGGACCGGCGAGGCCCCTGAACTTGCGCACGGTCAGATCCACACCCTGTTCCTTGGCAGTCGGCAGATTCGGCAGCATTTTCAGGCGACTATCCGACATGGTCGCCAACAGCCGTATCTTGCCGGCCTGCAGCTGACTCTGCAGTTCCTGCACTTCGCCGATACCGATATCGAGCGTGCCGTTGAGTACATTGATCATCATGTCGCCGCCACCTTCATGCGGTATCACAGGCACTTTCACACCTGCTTTACGCGCCATGCGCTCCATGGCGATACGCTCCAGAGAGGCGGGATTTGCCGCGCCCCAACGCGCCTTGCCGGGACTGCGACGCGCATGTTCAATCGCTTCGCTCAACGATTTCCATGGTGATTCGGCGCGCGTAAAAATCACTTCCGGATCCTGGAACACGATGGCGACCGGTTCGAGCGCGTCGTAACCGACTTCCGGCTTCGACAGCAGGGTGGTCTGGATATATGTCGGCGTGGTCGCGTAGAAGACGCTGCCCGTCCGGCTTGGCTTTAGCGACATACGCCATCGCTTTGGCGCCGCTGCCACCGCTGATGTTTTCAACTACGAAGTTGACGCCCATGATGGGACCGAGGTGCTTTGCGAGATCGCGCAGGAATACATCGCTGCCTCCGCCGGGGCTTGAGTGCGTCACCAGCGTGACGCGACTGTGCGGATAAGTAACCTGTGCTTTCGTCTGTGCAGACGACGTCTGGATTGCGCCGCAGAAGACGGCGAGGCCCAGTAAAGTGATTTTGATAGTGCGTAGTTTCATCCCAGTCTCCGTTGAAGTTTCTGAATTTCTTTTTTTGAGGATTACAACTGACTGCAGCTTGTCACCTGAGGCGCGCTTGCGCTCGGGTGGATACTCCTTCCCCTGCAAGGGGGAAGGGACGTTCTACCCTGCGCGGCGCCCTGGCTAATTACACGCTGCGTGTAGCAGCCGCCAACAACGCCTTCAAATCCCCACAACTACCAATTTTCCGCGCGAGAGACCAAGCCTTCTCCGCTTTATCCGCACCGATAACCGGCGCACTCTGATCGACAAACTTCGCTCTCAACTGCTCATCACTCATCGGCTGTTCCACACTACCGATCGCATGCTCAACAAATACATGCAGGGTCCGCCCATCCGTGGTCTGGATGCTGACGTCGGCAGACGCCTCATCAATGCTATCGTTAACAATCGCCTCGACCTTGGAGCGCAACGCAAGCACCTCGGGACGGTTCACGGTCTCATCCGAATATTCATGCTCACCGGCCTGGCCATAAAGCAGCCCCACCGCGCAGGAATGGTAAACACTGAATTTGCTTTGCAGTCCGTCGGCAGGGGTCTTCTTGCCGGTCAGCTCCAGCACCAGCGAGTGCGCCTTGAGAGTCACTTTCTGAATGTCCTGCGGTTTGAGCTGGTACTTGTTACGCAACTGCACGCATCCATCGATGCTCGGATGTATCACGATGCCGCAGGCAAAAGGCTTGTAGCTGTTGAGCGCGATCTCCCAGGTCTCGCCCAGGCGTTCGGTAATCTCCGACCAATCGGTCTTGTCGGAGAACACCTGCATCAGGCCGCGTGGGGCTTCAAGTGCCCGTTTGGACGACGTGTATCCATGCTTGGCCATGAGCGCCGCCATCAGGCCCGCCTTGGCGGCTGCGCCGGGGTGCAATGGCTTGGTCATGGTGCCGAACTGTTCGCGCAGGCCGACCGGTTGGGATGCGGCGATACCGATCGCCATCTGGGTGCGTGTCGCATCCAGCTTCAGCAGTCGTGCGCATGCAGCGGCGCTGCCCAGCATGCCGGTCGAGCCAGTGATATGCCAGCCGCGGTCATAGTGGTTCGGATAGACGGCATTGCCTACGCGGCAGGAGACTTCGATGCCGAGCACCAGCGCGTCGACTATATCGCGACCGGAGGCGCCGATATGCTCGCCGAGTGCCAGCACGGCGGACGCTACCGGTCCGGCGGGATGGATGATGGTTTTCAGGTGCGTATCATCGAAGTCAAATGTAT
>JAQGMD010000394.1 GCA_028292565.1 Burkholderia sp.
GAATACCGGATGGAAGACGGCAAGCAGCAAATAACCGAACGCCAGCGCAAGGTCGCGCGGCAGGATGATGCGCGTTTTCCGGCGCTCGGGGAATACATGAAATCGATCGGCCTGGAATCCAAACCCCAGGAGGTGTCGAAGAATGAGGCGGTGGTCGAGGTGTCCAAACCCGGGACACGCGGGCTAGCGACTTATCACTTCTCGCTGGCGCGGGGCTGCTGGTTTTTGCGCGAAGTGCAGAACCATTCTCTCTGAAGCATTTATCGGCTAAGCTGTTGGCGTTCGTCGATTCCCAGAGAGTGCAAGCATGGCCGATGTGACCGGCTGTTTTTCCGTCGCCGTTGAACCCGGCGCGCACCAGTTTCAAGCCGCCGGCGACAGTTCATTGCTGGAGTCAGCCAGGCTTTCCAATATCATCCTCCCCAGTTCATGCAGAAACGGCACATGCCGTGAATGCATGTGCCGTATGGTCAGCGGACGTGTGAAGTACAAGATCGAGTGGCCGGGGCTCAGCGCGGAAGAAAAGGCGGACGGTTATATCCTGCCTTGTGTCGCGCTGCCGGAATCCGATCTTGTCATCAACGCGCCCCGGGCATTGAAAACAGAGTAACCGCTCAGCGGAGCATTTTCGGCTCTGCACGGGCGGTCTGCAATGAATGCCCTGCGTCCTGGAGCTTGAACACAGCAACCGCCTGCGCCAGCGCGTTTGCCTGTTCCCGCATGCTCTCTGCTGAGGCGGCGGCCTCCTCGACCAGTCCGGCGTTCTGCTGGGTCATTTCATCCATCTGTGAAATCGCGCTGCCGACGTTGCGTATCCCGGCGGTCTGCTCATCGCTGGCCGACGTGATTTCGTTCATGATAGCGGCAACCTGCCTGACCGACGTGACGAGGCCGCTCATGGTGGAGCCGGCCTGATCAACCAGTTTGCTGCCCGCGTCCACTTTGTTCACTGAATCGTCGATCAGCGCCTTGATTTCTTTGGCTGCGCTGGCCGAGCGCTGCGCCAGGTTCCTCACCTCGGCAGCGACAACTGCGAAGCCGCGGCCCTGCTCACCGGCGCGCGCCGCTTCCACTGCAGCATTCAGCGCAAGGATATTGGTTTGAAACGCTATGCCGTCGATCACGCTGATGATGTCGACGATCTTGCGCGAGCTAGCCTTGATGGCTGCCATCGTGCCGACCACTTCGCCGACTACCTCGCCGCCCCGTGATGCGACCTCCGAAGCCGATACGGCAAGCTGGTTCGCCTGATGGGCATTGGTAGCGTTGTGTTCCACTGTCGACGTCAGTTCTTCCATGGAGGAAGCGGTCTCTTCCAGTGCGCTGGCTTGCGCTTCGGTGCGCGCCGAAAGGTCTGCGTTACCGGCGGCGATCTCACGGGAAGCGGTATCGATGGCCTGGGTCCCGGTACGCACGTTTCCTACGATGTTTGCGAGACTGTCGTTCATCTGGCCGAGCGCATCGAGCAACTGACCGATCTCGTCCTTGCCGGCATGGGTGATTTGCGAGGTAAGGTCTCCGGTGGCAACGGAGCGCGCAACCGCTACCGCCTGATTGAGCGGCCCGGTAATGCTTCGGGTGATGAGCCACGAAAAAGCCGCGCCAATCCCTACTGCAAGGGCGCCTATGGAGAATAGCAGAATCGTCAGTTGACGATCCGCAGCCACGGAATCACTCAGCAATCCGTGCGCCGCCGCTTGTTCGAGCGCTACCAGCTTGTCTATCTCGGCAACCGCTTTCAGGTTGAATGGATCGATGAACCGGGTAATCAGCGACGCGGCACCTTCACTGTTCAGGGACTCCGCCTGCGCGAGGGCCAGTTTGTAACTGCGTTCAACCTCTTTGTCGAGCTTTGCGAGTTCATCAAGGAACTTCCGCTCGGCGTCGTTGAGCTTCAGCTGCGTTAATTTTTGTCGCGCCTCGGCATAACGCTTGTTCTGGGCTTCCACTCGCAGCTTTTGGGCCTCCACGGAATTGACATCCAGCATATTCCGCATCGCGATGCCGCTTTCGAGCAGCGCACTCTTCATCGTCGCCACCAGCTCGCCTTTGGCGTTGGTGAGCTCCAATCCTTGTAGCAGTTTTGTCTTGTTCTGTGAGTTAAGTAATGAGGTGACGATCACCACCAGCGTGAGTATCGCCAGAATGCTGGCGAACCCCACGCCCAATCGCGCCCCAATACGCAAATTACCCAGTTTCATTGCCGTCCCCTTGTCCGTTTGATCGTTTTAGATGCAACTATCTCGGGTTACGGCAGTAAAGCGGGTTTATTTAGGGTTGGTTACTTAAAATTTAATTGCAGCTCGTAGGGCACGTATGTTTTACCCTTGCGCCGGCTCGCCCGCACGTTCCAGCGCCACATCATGCGCCAGCAACGCGCGGGTAACGGGAAGGAGGCGGGCACGGACCGATTCATCGACACCTTCGAGCATAGGCAGCATCGGTCCCATGTCCGCTACGCCGGAAACCGTGACGGCATCGTGCAGCACCCGGATGGGATTGACTTCATCGCGGCAGTCTTCCAGCGGCATATAGGCGGCCCGTATCTTTTCCGCATCGTCGTAGCGTTTCTGCTGCAATAGCCGCAACAGTTGCATCGAGCCGCGCGGACCGATGCATACCGAACCGGAGGTAAAGCTCGTCAGTCCGTAGTCGCGCATGTGCGCAATCGCCGGGCGCTCGCCGATTCCACTCACCATAATGTCGGTACCGATCGCCGCAGTCAGCGAGCGTAGGTAGGTGTCGTTCGACCAGTCCTTGCGTACCACCGCATACTTGACCGATACCACGCGGCCTTCTTCGACAAGCGCGGCCAGCGTTTGCGGCGCGATGTAATTGTCCGACTTGATGTAGATGACCGCCGCTTTTCCCAGCGCGTCGGTAAAACGCCTGATACCGGTCGCCAGGCCGCCATCGGTAAAGGGGAACGTCATTGGCAACATCATCGCGGTCGGAAACGCGCGCGTGCGCAGGATCGCCGCTTGGTCGATAGCCTTGCCGTAATCGGGGCCGACCGAGGGCAATACCCAGGTATCGTCTCCGGCCGCCTCTGCGAGAAAGTCCACAATGCCGGCATATTCGCTCACGCCCACATGGTAGAAGTTGGCATTTCCACCATACATCAGGGTCCTGACTCCTCCGTCTTCCAGATGACGAATCAAGGCTAGGTTGGCGGATTGATTCAGCGTGAGATCGGCATTGCGCGCCAATGGCGGCACGGCGATCACGGAACGGGCGAGGTCTGGGGTGGTGACGGTGGATGTTTTCATTGAATTTCCGTAGATACCAGATTATGCAGAAGGGATGACCCGACCCGGATTCATGAGCCCTTGCGGATCCAGCGCTTCCTTGACGCGCGCCATCAGGCGCATCTCAATCGCCGACTTGTAGCGTGTGTTTTCGTCAACTTTGAGTTGGCCTATGCCGTGCTCCGCCGAAATCGATCCGCCGGCGCGTTGCACCGCTTCATACACAAGCGCATTAATCGCCTGTTCCTGTTGCCGGAAAGCGGGGCCGCTCATGCCTTCGCGTGCGCTGACGTTGTAATGCAAATTGCCGTCCCCGACATGGCCGAACACCACCACGCGGATATTGGAGTAGGCCTGCTCCAGCTGCGCATTGGTGTCGACTATAAAATCGCTGATGGCCGAAATCGGCACCGAGATATCGTGTTTGATGCTGTCGCCTTCGAGCGCCTGCGATTCTGTAAGGTGATGCCGGATAGTCCAGAACGATTCCGAATGCGCGAGTGATGTGGCAATCGCCGCATCGGTGATGATGCCCGCATCGAATGCTTCTTCCATCAGCCGGCCAAACATTTCCTTCGCATGTTCCTCGCTGTGCGGATCGCTGCTTTCAAGCAGCACGTAATAGGCGCTGGGCTGATCGAACGGCTTGCGGCTTGCGGGAAAATGCTTTACCACGAGAGACAGGCAAATATCGCTCAGCAGTTCGAATGCCGTCAGCGAAGCGGACAGCCGCATTTGAGCCAGCTCCAACAGGCGTAGCGCTGCATGTGGACTGGCGACGGCAGCGATCGCCGTCATCTTCGCCGCCGGCAGCGGAAAGAGTTTCAGCGTCGCCGCGGTGATCACGCCGAGTGTCCCTTCGGCGCCGATAAACATCTGCTTCAGGTCGTAACCGGTGTTGTCCTTGCGCAGGCCGCGCAGGCCGTTCCAGATTTCGCCGTCAGCGGTCACAACTTCCAGGCCCAGGCAGAGTTCGCGCGCATTACCGTATCGAAGCACCTGGACGCCGCCCGCATTGCTGGAAAGATTGCCGCCGATGGTGCAACTACCTTCCGCACCCAAGCTCAATGGAAACAACCGGCCGACGCGTTCTGCGGCAGCCTGCACATCGGCGAGAACGCAGCCTGCTTCGACGGTGAGTGTGTTGTTAATGACATCGGTCGCGCGTATCTTGTTCAGGCGCTTGAGCGACAGCACCAATGCACGTCCTTCCGCATCCGGCACGGAGCCGCCGACCATGCCGGTGTTGCCGCCTTGCGGCACGATCGGCACGCGGTTCTCGGCGCACCATCGCACTACAGCAGCAACATCCTCAGTGCTGTCCGGCTGCGCTACTGCCAACGCCTTGCCGGTCCACTTCTTGCGCCAATCAGTGAGGAAGGGCGCGGCGTCGGCCGCGTCGGTCAGCAGTTGTCCGGCAAAGCGGCTGCGCAAATTTTCCAGTGACATCATCGGCATGCCTCACTCAATCTTGATGTTGGCAGTCTTGATCAACTGCGCCCACTTGGCCACTTCTTCCTTCTGGAACGCGGCGAGTTCGGCCGGTCCCGCGCCCGAGGGCTCTACACCCAAGGTGGAAAGACGCGCCTTGATGTCCGGCTCCTGGATGATCTTGGCGATTTCCGTGGAAAGTCGTTGAACTACTGGCTGCGGTGTACCGGCGGGCGCAAACACTGCTTGCCACGACACGATCTCGTAGCCGGGGAGTGACTCTGCAACCGTCGGCACGTCCGGCATTCCGCTATAGCGCTTGCCCGAGGTGACTGCCAATGCACGCAGCTTGCCCGATTGGACCAGCGGTATGGCAGCCACCGCGTTTTCGAATACCAGGGTCACCTGCTCGCCCATCAGTCCCTGCATCGCCGGTGCGCTGCCTTTGTACGGAACGTGCAGCATGTTGACGCCGGCAAGCGATTTGAACAGTTCGCCCGACAGGTGTTGCGAGGTGCCATTGCCCGACGAGCCGAATGCAATCGATTCCGGTTTTGCCCTGGCTGCGGCAATCAGGTCCTGCACAGTTTTATAAGGGCTGCTGGCGTTGACCACCAAGACGTTCGGCAGCATGCCGATCAGTGTGATCGGCTGGAAGTGTTTGATCGGGTCATACGGCATCTTCGAATAGAGGCTCGTATTGATTGCATGGGAACTGATGGTCCCGCCCAGTATGGTGTGGCCGTCCGGTGCTGCTTTGGCCACGAAGTCGGAGCCGATATTGCCGCCGGCGCCGGGTTTGTTTTCGATGAGCACAGTCGTTCCGAGCGCCGGACCGAGCTTCTGCGCAATCAGCCGTCCCAGGATGTCGGTAGTGCCGCCTGCCGCAAAGGGAACGATGTAGTTGATCTGTTTGCCGGGCCATTTCTCTTGCGCCAGCGAGGGGGAAACGCTCGCAGCGAGCGCGGTGAAGCATGAGAACGCGATGAGGTACTTGCGAAGTGCCATGTTGTCTCCTGTCTTATGGTTGGTCAGGTCTGCGCCTGCGATTTATGCCGCTTTATGATACAAGATGCCTGAAATTATGAAAAATGTACACTTGTCTTACAATATGGACTTTAACGGATAACAAGACCCGAAGGGACGTAGCGATGAACACACCATATTCCCGTCTGCCGAACATCTTCCGCAGTCGCGTACGTGCCGATGAAACGGTGATCGGATGCTGGCTTTCGCTCGGCAGCAATATCGCCAGTGAAGTCATCGGTTATGCTGATTTCGATTGGTTGCTACTCGACGCCGAGCACTCGCCTAACGATATCCATACCCTCATCAGCCAATTACAGGCGCTCAAGGACAGCAAGAGCGCACCAGTAGTACGGCCCGCATGGAACGATCCGGTGCAGATCAAGCGTCTGCTTGATATCGGCTTTTACAACTTCCTCATCCCGTTCGTTGAGACAGCGGAACAGGCGCAGGCCGCAGTCGCCGCGACGCGCTATCCGCCGCAAGGCATACGTGGAGTATCGGTTGCACAGCGCAGCAACCGTTACGGCTACGAGCAGGATTATTTTTCGCGGATCAACGACAATATCTGCGTAATGGTGCAAATCGAAAACCGAAAAGGCGTAGATGCGTGTGCTGACATAGCCGCGGTCGACGGCGTTGATTGCCTGTTTATCGGTCCATCGGATCTGTCAGCGGCGCTGGGCCATTTCGGCCAGCCGCAACATGCGGAAGTGCAGGAAGCAATACGATTCATCACGGAGAGCGCGAAGTCGAAGGGCAAGGCGGTTGGGATCCTCGCGCCGGTCGAAGCTGATGCGCAGCGCTATCTTGCGATGGGCATCAATGTGACCGCCGTGGGCAGCGACGTCGGGATGTTGAAAAATACGAGCAGCACTCTATGCGCGCATTTCAAGGCGCGCCAGGGTTAACTTAAAAAGAGAAGAGACCATGAAACAAAACTACATCAACGGAGAGTGGCTGGACGGTGCATCGTCGAAGGCCAACATCAATCCTTCCAACACCGCCGATATCATCGATCATTACACACAGGCGGACGCCAGCCAGGCGGACCGTGCAATCGCGGCCGCTGCAGCCGCGGCACCTGCGTGGGGTTTGTCGAACCCGCAAGCCCGCGCCGATGCACTGGACAAAATCGGCACCGAAATCCTGGCGCGCAAGGAAGAGCTAGGCAAATTGCTTTCTCGTGAAGAAGGCAAGACGCTGCCGGAAGGCATAGGTGAGGCCGGGCGTGCAGGCCAAATTTTCAAATTCTTCGCGCAGGAAGCGCTGCGTATTCGCGGCGACAAGCTCCCTTCGGTACGCCCCGGCATCGATATCGAAATCACGCGTGAACCGGTCGGCGTCGTTGGCATCATCGCCCCATGGAACTTCCCGATCGCGATCCCGGCATGGAAAATTGCGCCTGCGCTCGCGTACGGGAACACTGTATTGATCAAACCCGCGGACCTGGTGCCGGGCAGCGCTTGGGCGCTCGCAGAAATCATCAGCCGCTCCGGTTTGCCGGCCGGCGTGTTTAACCTGGTCATGGGCCGTGGCAGCGTCGTCGGCCAGGCGATGCTTAATGATCGCCGCGTCAATGCGATCAGCTTTACCGGCTCGGTGGGGACCGGTACGAAGGTTGCGCAAGCAGCCATGGGCCGCATGGCGAAAGTGCAGATGGAAATGGGCGGCAAAAATCCGTTGGTCGTGTTGAACGATGCGGACCTGGCAACCGCCGTCAATTGCGCGGTTCAGGGCTCATTCTTTTCAACCGGGCAGCGCTGCACGGCGTCGAGCCGGCTGATAGTCGAAAAGGGCATTTATCCCGCATTTGTCGCCGCTGTCAAAGAAAAGCTGAGCGCGTTGAAGGTAGGCGATGCGCTTAAAGCCGGCATTGATATCGGCCCTGTCGTCGATGCCGATCAGCTGGAACAGGATCTGGAATACATCCGTATCGGCCGCGAAGAAGGCGCAACGCTTGCTATCGGCGGCGAGCGCGTACAGCGTGAAACTGAGGGCTTCTACCTGACGCCGGCACTGTTTACCGACTGCACCAACGATATGCGCATCAGCCGCGAAGAAATTTTTGGCCCGGTTGCCAGCGTGATCCCGGCCGACAATTACGAACATGCGCTGGCGCTCGCCAATGACACCGAATTCGGCCTGTCGAGCGGCGTCTGCACCACGTCGCTGAAGCATGCAACCCATTTCAAGCGCAATGCGAAAGCCGGCATGGTGATGGTGAATGCGCCCACCGCCGGTGTCGATTATCACGTGCCATTCGGTGGCAGCAAGGGTTCGAGCTACGGGGCACGCGAGCAGGGCACTTACGCCGCCGAGTTCTTCACCACGGTCAAGACGGCTTACTGCGGCGTCTAAGCAATCGAGCAGGGCGGGCAGTTCGCTGCCCGCGTCAGCTAGTCCTGCTGAAACCACTGCCGCATGAAAGCGACGGAGGTTAGGATGAATGCGAGCCAGCCGATACTCTCCACGATCCCGGCCACGACGTCGCTGAGATAATGGACACCCAGATACATGCGGCTCAGTGCCACCAGGGACACCAGCACAACTGAAGACATGGCGATAAGTAGTCGCCAGCGCCACAAGCGTGAATTGCAAATCAAATAGGCCGCCAACATCCCATAAAACACAGTGGATCCGGCCGCATGTCCACTCGGGAAGCTATATGTGCCAAGGCTAAGCAGCGGCTCTTCGAAGACCGGCCGGGCTCGCTGGAACACATGTTTTAACGCTGCATTCAATAGCATGCCGCCCGGCATCGCCACGGTAAGCGTCAGCAACCAGAACCGCTCCCTCTTACGGATAAGGAACACCGCGAAGACTGCCGAAAGAACAAGCAGCCCCGGGGTTGAATGGACGTGCGTGAAAAAAATCACTAAGCGTGTAAGCGGCACTGTCGCATTGGAATGGAACCAGTGCGCAAGCTGGACGTCAACGTTCGTGATCGCTGCGCCGGCCATAACATCTGCAGCAATGGTTGCGAAGATCCAGGTTGCGACCAGCACCAGAAGAATTCCAGAGACCAGCTTTGTTTTCAACGGCGCGCGGAGCGACGGGGGCCGTGCCTGCGTCATTTTTGCGATTCAGTAATGCTAAAGACCTGACGCAGATACGCGAGGTAAGTCTCGTCTGTGCAAAGCATCTTGCCTGGCGAATCCGAGAGCTTGGCGACAGGCTGGCCATTGCAACTCAGCAGCTTCATCACAATGTTCAATGGAGCAATTCCGGTGTCGTTCGTCAGGTTCGTGCCTATGCCGAACGCCGTCATCGTGCGATCCGCAAAATGCTGGTAAAGCGCGAAGGCTGTCTGGAATGTCAGGCCATCCGAGAACACTAAACGTTTAGTGTTGGGATTGATTCGTAATTTTGCGTAATGGGCCAATGCCTTTTCGCCCCAGATGATCGGGTCGCCGGAATCATGTCGCAGGCCATCGAACAGCTTCGCAAAATAGAGATCAAAGTCGGCAAGGAACGCGTCCATCCCTACCACGTCGGTCAATGCAGTTCCAAGATCGCCGCGGAATTCCTGTACCCAGTCTTCCAATGCCACACGCTGAAAATCGCGCAGCCGCACGCCGAATGCTTGATAAGACTGCAGATATTCATGGGCCATGGTGCCAATGGGGATCACGTTATGTTTCCTCGCCAGCTCCACGTTCGAAGTTCCCCTGAAGAACTGCGGCACTTCTTCTTTCAGCGTTGCCACCACTTCGTCCTGCCACGCTCCGGAGAAACGGCGGCGTAACCCGAAATCGGAAAACTCGAACGGATGTCGCCTTGCAGGCAATCTTTCGAATTCTTTCAACGCCTCAATCTTCGCGCGCAGCCTGGACCGCGCTTCCGTGAGCGTCTCTTCGGTTGCAAGGCGGCGAAAATAGAGTTCATTAACGATATACAGGACGTATATCTCGAAGGCCATGACGTGCACCTGCGGCCCGTAGGCGCGGACGAACAGCTGATCGCCCTGGGGTTTTACGTCAATGAAGCGACGCTGAAAACGGAAGATCGACAGGAAATCAACAAAGTCGCTTTTAATGAAGCGCAGCGAGCGTAAATAGTCGAGCTCCTCTTGCCGGAATGTCATTTCACACAATGCGTCGATTTCGCGATTAACCTCGGCGGCGAGTTCCGACAGCGGAAACCCCGGCTTTTGGCGGCACACGAATAGATATTCGGCTTGCGCACCGGGATGACTATGCAGCAGCGCCTGCCACATGGTGAATTTGTAAAGATCGTTTTCCAGCAGGCTGCTTACTACGGGTTCCATGTTTTATCCTAATCCTGCGCTGCCAGCGTCATTGGTGACCTTGACCATATGACTCCTCGTCGCTGCAGAGTTCCTTGCAAATTGTTAAGAGTATCGCATCGATGCGGTTGCCGCACATTAAGTCGCGTTGATGGGGACGCGGGGGCGCTCTTCCGAAGCCTTAGGGCAATTTCATAGGTGAATCATTTCAGGTTTTGCAGTCCGGCATTGGTACGCTCTAGTTACTTCATCTGTAATTTCGTTGTAAAAAGACGCCATACAAGCCGAACAAAATACGGTTTGCATCGTTGGCGTTTGCCGGAATTTCAGATCAAAGAAGGGTTGACGCGGTGCGGCATTACAGTCATAATCCCGCCTCTTCACCGCTTTTGAGAAAAACGTGGCGGGGAATGAGACGATAGCATTTTCGACGAAAAACCCTGCAAAATGAAGCAGTTACGCGAAAAAGTTAAAGTGAATTAGCTTGACGCGAGACGGTAAAAACGTCATAATATCGTTTCTCTGGCGCCGACAACACAACGCTCTGATCGGTGCCTTTG
>JAQGMD010000407.1 GCA_028292565.1 Burkholderia sp.
TCGCTGCCCGGCACGGGTCCCATGAATTTTGCAGAGGACGATCATGGGGCAGCAGTGGGCGGAGCAGGAGTTGTCAGGGATTAATCTGGGAGATGCGCGCTTAAACAAGCGGTCAGTGTGCAGCGCCGGGCCGATACTTACGCGGCCGATCATAAGTCGCACTGGGATGAAATGAGTTCCCAAGTCCCGTTAACAATCCTGGTTTCAGGAACACAGGGTAACCGTTACCCAAACCATCGATTCGTCGTTCGCGACGGTCGAAGGCAGGAACTATTTAGTTCCACCTACCATTCATTCGGGCCCTTGCCCACGACCGATTTCCCATCCGGTTCAATATAGACAATCGAAAATGTATTCAACCATGCTGCTGACACCTGAACATTTCACCGAGGCACACCACCGGTCATGACAAACCGGGTAGCCTCATGGCTCGCCGGGATTGGGCTGCCGTTTTCGACCCGGCACCATCCCGCTCCAGCCGGTACCAATCCGGCTCCCGCTGTCGCGAGCCAGCCGGCCGTGCCGCCACATCCCGTTCCGGCCGCCGGAAACTCAGGCGATGCTTCTGCAAACGCGGGCCGCAGCACCGCGCGCAGACTGCGAGAGGTGCTCCAAACACGCGAGGTGCGCGAAACACGTGTGCTGAAAGACCTGTGCAAAGCTGCTGAACGCGTTGATCTCGAAATGGTCCGCCAGTGTTTGCGCAACAGGAACTTCGATCCGAGCCAGCGGGCCGCGAACGGCTGCACCGCCTTGTATCTGGCTGCAAATAACGGGCACGCCGGTATAGTCCACGCTTTGCTTGACGATGACCGGATCGATCCCAATCGGGCCGACGATAATCAGCTGCAGTTGTGGCTCAGGAAAAACCGACTCGACGTGGTGACAATCCTGCTGAATCATCGGAAGGTGGATGCTGATTGGACAGATGCGACCGGCCAAACATTGCTTCACAAAGTAACCAGGGAAGGTCGCTTCCGCTGGGCCAGGGCGCTCCTTTCCAGGGCCGATCCGAACAAGGCCGATAACAACGGCGTGACCCCGCTGCATCTTGCCGCGCAGTACGATCACCGGATTGCAAGGCTGCTGTTGGAGAAGGGGGCGACGGTTAACTTCCCTGACCGGAACGGTGCCACCGCCCTGCTGCATGCCGCGCAATCTCAGCATCGTGAAGTGCTGGAAGAAGCGATCAATATGTTGCTCGTTGCCGGAGCCAATCCACATATCCCGGATAATCAAGGTCGTAGTCCGTTTCAGGCCATCGTAGAACGCGGACATCTCGGAGCATTTAACAAAATGCTGGAAAAGGGGGTCGATCCGGATGAATCAGAGGATTACGAAACCCTGATTCGTAGCGCGCGACTACAAGGGCACGAGGCCATTACCGATGCGTTGAAACTGCTCTGCTGGAGAAAAGCCTCGTCCTCCGGTGACTACGCCATGCTGGCGCGTGGAGCCAAGCCGGCGTCTTCACTGACGAAGGTCGAGGCAGATGCGCTTGAGGATGTGGCTGGAAAGCGAAACCTGACACTACGTCCATCTTTGCGGCTGGTCGAGGCCAACCACGAGGTAATGGCCTACCATAGGGAGGCGACGCTGAACACCATAGCGGAACATCCTGCGTTATTCCAGATCGGAACGCGATTTGCATCGGCTCAGGAAGCGTTCGAAGCCATTTGCGATGGCTCCAGCCCGTGGAAAATAATGAGCATGAAAAAGGAAGAAGACATCGTCGTCACCGGCACATTACTAGGCTATGGTGAAAGCAATTCGCGTATTTACGCTCAAAGCTGGTTCAAGAACGGTTTTGCACGCGCAGACGATTTCAACCCTCGGAAAATGGAAGCCGACTACCAAAGTCATATGCGGCAATTTATGTCTCATCGTCACGTCGGGTCGGTGGTGCCGCCGGGTACGGGTTTCCTGGCGCAAGACTCGGAAGAAACCTCCGCAATCATACGAAAATTTTTAGATGCGAACAACGATGTCAACAGTGGGATTCAGCTATTGCATCAAGAACGCCTGAAAACTGATCCCAACGCAGACCCGCGCGACACGCGGGCTGAATTTGTTTTAAACCAATTTTTTGAGCCTGCGGTTGAACGACGAACGGCTTGAGAACGCTGATCGGCGCCGTTGCTGGAAATGAGAACTTACGCGAATGGCGCCGGCAGGCTGCAGGCGTCACGACGCACCTGCCTTCGTCAACCGAGGGTGAAATTTGCGCTTACCGCGGAACACGAAGCCGTGACCGGCAGAGGGATCTTCTTCTGTAAGCGCTTGCTCGTCCAACTACGCTTGATCTACGCCAAGTCAGGGGCATGCCTTCGCTGGTCGCTGCCTGTCCAAAGTTCATGCTCATGAAAGACAATTTGACAACTTCTTCGACCGCTTTCGTATTGACACCTTCAGACTGCTCGTCTAATGACAGGAGCTGACTCCGGAAAAGACAGTTGTTGAAAGTCTGTACTTCCATCGACCCATACTCAGGCAATACAATCCTATTTACCACAGACAACGCAGGGCAGTTTGAATAGTGCGGTTATCCCCGCCGAATCACTGGCAATGCAGGCGTACCGATAGCCCGGAATTGAGGAATGGTTGCGGAAGGCGTGCGACGCGTCCTAACGCGGCCACTGAAAGCAGCGCAACGCTGTCGGCGCGAGCGGCAGCCCATGATCGGTTACCGTATGCTGGCCGTAACACGACGGCCGCTGACGCTATAACGCCACAGGAAGTTTGTTGATAGGCACAGATGAAGATCGCATGCTATATCCGCACTGACACTGTCCTCGCACAAATCCGCGGCGTTGTCGCGCGTGCGGGTTTCGAATGCGATCACTTTTCCACCGAGACCACGCTGATGCGGGCACTCCGGCGCGAGCCATTCGATCTTTTGCTGGTCGATTTTGCGGTAGAGGCGCCGGCTGACGACAACATCCTGTCGTGGCTGAATTGTCGTTCAGGCGACACAACTCCTGTCCTGGGAATATCCCCGGTCCGCAACGCAGACTTCGTTGCGCTCGTCCTCAATTCTGGCGCCGATGACTGTATAACTCGACCGTTTGAAGCGGCAGAACTGATTGCACGCCTTCACGCAGTGCTTCGCCGATCCGGTCGCCGCATCGTTCGCCGCTCGATTCAACTTGGCAGATTTTCGCTCGACCGCGAGGCAAGCAGATTCACCTACCAAGACGTCCCGATTGCATTGACGCCCCGAGAATTCAGCATGGCATGGCTTCTCTTTTCTTCGCCGGGTACCTATGTTTCGCGTGAGACCATAGGCACCGCGATCTGGGGCATCGATAGCGAGATTGCAGGCCGTACCATTGAACAGCATGTGTATAAGCTGCGCAAGAAACTACAGCTTGGCCCCGAGCGCGGCGTACTTATTCGCACTGCATATAGCCGGGGTTACCGGCTCGAACTATGCGATTCTGAGCCGATTTGAAAGGCCGATGGGGCAGCCCGGACAGTTCAGCCGGATGCAGAGTAATAACGCACGTGGGTGAACCTGTTTCGGCATGCCGCGAAGCTTATTGATCCGGCGTCAGAATCGCGTCCAAATTTCATACGACCCGGAATTCGTCCACAGACCATTGACGCCACCGGTTACGATGGCATTGCCCCCTATATTGGCATGGCCCCCATTCAACTCACAGACCACGCAGCAAGACGCGAGGCAAGCCGGCACTTCCCATTCCCGCCCTGTCAGCGGCACACGCTCTGATGCCCGACCTGCACATCCAGGTACGTCTAGCGCGGGCGAGCGAAGCGTCTTCGTTGGAGAAAGGCGGATACCCCCTGTTACTCGACTAACAGAAGGTACCGCTCGAAATCATTCTGTCGCGAACGATGGAACCGAAAGGGGGAAATCTCTCACTTATATTGCTCTATTGACAACATAAGGAACGACCATGCAACCGGTAAGCTCTTCATCGCAACCTTCAATTCCTTTGCCGGCTCAATCGTCCCGGCCTGAAACTCAGGCAGGGCCAAGTCAGCATGTGTCGCCATCAGCACCCAGAACGGTTCAACAGGTCCAGGCCGACATAGAAGCCCTTGGGACAATATTAGAAAATGACTACAAGCGTAATGACCCAACCAAGAACAATTTGCGCCCGCCTACTAAAGCAGAGCTGCCCACATCTCAGCTTCTTGACGTTGCGACAACCCGCAATAAAAAGATCGTGAACGTGATTTTCAAGGACGAGCGTTCAGGTACGGAACGATGCTGGAAACTGGATGGCCCTCCTTCCGACATCGAACGCATACAAACAAACGCAGCGCGGTATGCATCCTTACAACTAGAGCTAAGTGATGCCGCTGTCCGTACGATACCTTTCACCCGTCCAGACTACGCGAAAAAACGGAACGAATCTGAAGGCGAGTTCGTTTCCGTATATGAAACCCATCAGCTTCCTTCTTTGTGGCGCATTCCTCAACAAAAGCTCTCCTCACTCCTTAAGAATCGATGCGAGACATATAAGCTCGGTGAGAATCAGACCTGTTTGCTCCGCTTTGCAGGCTTAAAGGGCCTAAACCAGAATGGTGAAATCTGCAAGTTCACCGCTTTAGCGGGTGTAGAGTGGTTCCACACGTCGTCACGTCGACTTCCCAACGTTTCGCTGCGAAAAGGGGCGGGGCACTACCATCCGTTCCTGAATGAGTTTGCTTCCCAAGGCGCCCAAAAAAGTAGCATCCGGCAGCTCGCAAAAACAATTGGTAAATCGGTCCAGGGGGAAGCATTAGAGAGAAATCAATTAGACGACGTCGCCCAATCGGATCCGTTGCAGTATAAATCCACATTCCATGAGTGCAAGGACTTCGATTCATATCGTGACCTCATCTTCAACAGTATCGATGAGGGAAAACCGCCCATCGTTTTCTTTCCCATACTCGTTACGCCAGAACTCAAAGGCCTTCCGCACATGGAATCGCCCGATTGCGAACACGGCGCAATTGTCATTGGTTACGATCGCGGAGAAAACACCGTAAGTATTGTGCAATGGCAGAAAGTGTTTCACAAGTTCCCTCTGGAAAACCTGTTTGAGGCGTCCGGCAAGCTGCGGGAAACAAGAGATGAGGAGAATTACCGGCAACAGAACGCCGACCAGTTAGGGGCAGACCCCGCCCGCTTCAAATGGAAGATCGGTTCAAAAGATGAACTTTTGACAGATCCTGAGTGTGAGGGCGACGTTCGCACATCAATCACGCCTCGCCCCGACAGCGGATTCAAACACCGGATATGGATCGTTGAGCCGGGTGATGGCGAGCGGTGGAATGCGTCACAAACCTGATCAAGCTAAACCTGCAAATGCGATGTGACAGTTGCCCGATTTGATGAAGGCGATTGTCAGGTCGAATTCAGCTATTCAATGTGTGATGGCTTTGCTTGTTCAGTGCGAAGTCTATTGGTCCGAAGCCGCGAGAACCTCTGGCGGCATGTTCTTGTAGACCTTTTGCGCATACTTGATGCGTAGCGCGGGGTCTTTTGCGTTATACGCGCCGACGGCCTCCCAGGAATTCCCCATGCGCCGCATGTTGTGCGCCAGTATCCAGGCGCCCACATGGATACTGGTGCAGGGGTCCCACAGCTTTTCCTCGTCCAGGCCGTACTTGCGTAGCGTGGGAAACCAGCTGCTGTTAATCTGCATTAAGCCGATGTCATACGAGCCGTTTTTGTTGCGGTTGATGGCGGCCGGATTCATGCCTGATTCGGTCCTGGCAATTGCATACAGAAGATAGGGATTGACGCCATGTCGAGCGGCCGCCTCTTCCCAGCATCCGTTTGCCGCAGCAGAGTAAAGCGCAACTGAAGCGATGAGGGCCATGCGCGCCGTCCTCATTCAATACACCGATGAGTAGTGTGAATAAACTTGCTGTCGCCGGCATTTTTTTGGCAGGCTGCTGCATGGGCCGCGCTTCGATGCGTAGCGCGCGCGGGCTCCTTGTGCATCCCGCGATCAAAACATGGCATTGCCGGCGCACGCCCGCTCGCGACGTTTCGCGGCAAGCTGTCAAGGGGCATATGTTCCACTCTGATATCTGAAGGTGTTGTCTGCGTAACAGCTCATTGCCAAACCATTGAGGTCCGCGACCACCGTGCCCGTCGGGAACTCAATATACGGTATCCCGTCCGGCCCAACGGCCGGGTAATTGCATGCAGTGCCGGGCCAGAATCGCGTCCGTATTTCATACGCCCCGGAACTCATCCACAGGGCGTTGACGCCACCGGTGACGATGGCATTGCCCCCTATGTTGGCTTGGCCAAGCACGTCCATATTCCGGGCTGCCGCCGTATCACGACCGGCCCGGACATCGCGGCCGGCGACGACGTCTTCGTCGACCTGCAACGTTCCCCCAACTTGTATATTGCCCGGCACCGCGAAATCGCCGTTTTGATCCACCGCCAGTGCTTTCCAGGCGGGCCCGGACCCGCTAGTGTTATAAGTAAAGGCCCGGTTCAGGCTGGTGACCATCCGTACGTCGCCTGTGTTATTGCCGGCGACAGGAAGGTCCCCGAAATTTACAACAGGTTGCTTCCATGACGATGGATTCTTCCAGACGCCGTCGGCGCCGCAGACCGCCACGTCCCGTGTGGCGCTATCGATTGCCATGGCGGCTTGTGTCCCGCAGGCTGTCCCGGATACGACAAGCGCATGATTCGCCATCCGCACCGGTGTGTTCATCTGGTTCAGCTCCGGCCGCCCTGGGACGTCACTGCGATACAGGAAGTCGGCGAACTGCCCCGGAGAGTCGGAAAACAAGCCCGAGGCAAGATGACCGCTATCGGCCGACGTGCCGGTCAATACCGCCGCGCCTCCCCCGCACGCAACAGCACGGTAATCGGTGGTAACCAGGTTCCATGTCGCCCCGCGTGCGGTGCCCGGCTCTGCACGGCTGATGTAACCACTGCCTGGCCCGGCGGCCATTGCAACGGCAGCGAGGTTGCTCTCCGGGATCGGTTGTCCGCCACTTGTCACGACGAGCGCATCAAGTTTTCCCGGGGTGGGTTGCCGCACCAGCACACAAGGTGTTTGGAGATAGGGATTGGCGACTTCAAAACTGCCTGGCAGGAACCGGTCGATTTTCAACCGTTCCACCGTCACGGGAACCGCACTGGAGGAAGTCGCCGGGTTCGCAATCAGGTCCGGGTAATTGGCGGTAATGTACTTGCGCGCGGCATTGACCACCTGGGCCTGGTAGTGCGCCGCCTGTTGCCCCTTGAAGTCCTCCAACGAAGAATCGACCATCGCGGTCAGGCCGACAAGCAGCATCGCACCGATGGCCAGCACGCCAAGGACTTCAATGATCGTCACGCCACCTTGCCGTTTTTTCATGGCTGGTATCCTCATCTACGCATTCCTATCCACACTGGCGCACCATCCGGCAGCGATCTCTCGTTCAGTAACGATGTAAGCGGTACCCCGGTGTCTCCGAAAACCGGTGAATGCAGCGTGGTCGCACCCGCCCGGTACTGGCCTGCCAGGTAGGAGTTGTGCGACAGGTCCACGATGTCGGAAACGACATTTACCGACGGCAGGGACGCGGCATAAATGTAGATCGTCCCGGCGGCATCCCTGTAGTTGGTCCAGACCGGACTGGCGCTCTGGCTATACAAGCGTGACCAGGTCGGCACGACATTGGCGGCCTTCAATGTCGCGAACGGGACGGTGATATTCCTGTAGTCGTTCGCGGTGAAATAGCTGGTAACGGCGTCACGATACAGCGCCATCTCTTCGGCAAGCGTCCCAGGCTTCCTGTTTTCCGCAACCACCAGGAGCTGTTGGTCGGCCTCGGAGTAGAGGCCGACCATTGCCATCATCACGGTAAGGATCGCGAGATACCACATGCCGGCCCCCTGTCAACCTGCCGCAAAGCGCGCGCTGCGGCGTTCCCGGTCATCGTCGCTGCCCTTTGCCGCCGCATCCGAGAATCGCCCACGGTCCGTATCCTCCGCCGTATGGTGCGGCATCAGCTCGCTGTAAAGGTCACCGAGTTGCCGGTTGCCGCCGTGACGCTACAGATGGATGTGGCATTCGCGGCCGTTATCGGAAAAGTGGAGATGCTGGTTGAACCTTGACTGATGCTGGTCCATCCGGTCATCCCACTTATTGCACCCACGCAAACGTCTTGCGGCACCGCCGCGTACGTCACGGTAAACGTCGTACCGGCGGCACTGCCGGTAATCGTGACCGCTCCTCCCCACGTATTCGTGATGGCATCGCCGGCCGCATTGGGGACCAGGGTACTTGGAATGGCCTTGGCGGTAACCAGGGTTGGCACCAGGCTACCGTTCGGATAGGGCTGGCCGACATACAATTTTTTCACCGTCGTTCGCAGGGCAACCAGTTCTTCCGTTGTCTGATTGGACTTTGCACTGCCCAATGCCCCCGTCAACAAAGATACCGCACCCAGCACCACGATCGCCGCAATTCCTAAATAGGCGATCCCTTCGAGCAAAGATGCGCCGCGTTGGTACGGTCGGCGATATGCCGCTCTCATTAAATTTGTGTCGTTGTTTCTCATCGTTTTTCCTCCTGATAAAAAAAGGCTCTCAATACAATAAATCTCTCAATGCGCACTGCGCGTCATCGCCGCGATTTCATGCTGTATTCCGAAAAATCCGGTGACCAGCCAGCCAATCACGATTGCCAGCAAAATAATCGAGAATCCGTTCAATACTTTCATTTGCAGGGAGATCTTCTCGATCCCCTCTTCCATCCATTCGTCGGCGAGGAGCTTGAGCGCTTCCGCAAAGCCTCTGTAGTCTGCATACACGCACAAGTCGTCGATCACTTCTTGCGACGGAAAGCCATACCCCGCATTACGCAGTGCCTCGCCGCAGTTCAGGCCGGACCTCACGCCGAGCAGCGCGCCGTCCAATCGTTCGCGCAGCCACGGCTCTGCCATGCCCGACAAGCGCACCAGCGACTTTTCCACGGTTATCCCGGCCGATTGCAGGGCGGAGAACGCCATCAGGAAGCCCGTGCCGAGAATCAGCCGGTAAATCGAGTAAGGCGCATACCGGTCCAAAAATATTCTCAGGTTGCCGCGCCAGAACGGCATCGACACCAGTACCGCGACGATCAGCGCGATTAAGGCGATGACGATATACATCATCCAGTTCTGCACCAGCACCGACATCACGTAAAGCGATTTAGCGGCCCCTTGCCAGCCCGACGGATCGACCATGCGCGTGAACTGCGGTATCACGCGCGTGCCAAACAGGTAGATATAAACAAGAACCAGCACAAATACTGCCAGCGGATACGCGACGCCACCGACAACGACCGACTTGATCTTTCTCCCGGCTTGCACCACGTCCGTCACCGCCAGCAGCGTAGTCTCAAGGCGGCCCGACTGCTCTCCGGCCATGATGATCATTTGCTCGCTCTTCGGCGCCCACCGTTCCAGCCCTTCGGAGAGCAACCTGCCGTTTTGCACCGTGCGCCGGCAATCGTCGAGCACAATAGCCAGCGGCTCATTCGGTTTGGCGCCGCGGTGCGATGCGCGATCCTGCAGTTCTTCCAGCACTTTCAGCAATGGCAAACCGTTTGACAGCATCTTGGCAATCTTGCGATACAAATGCAGACGCACTGTCGCCGTAAATTGGATCCTGGCCCACCAGCGATGAACGTCAAATCCCACTGGCAGCCTCCACGAGATTCAGTTGGGGTGCGCTATGGGCGACGCCGATAGTCAGATGGCCCACCACCTTTTCCGCCATGCGTGGATCGATCAGGCCGGCGGCAATCTTCTCGATCGCATGGTCGAGAATGGTCCTTCCTTTGAGATGCTGGAGCCAGTATTCCGTGGCCTTGGCTTTTTCGCCGCTGCGAACATAGTGAAAGAAATGGTCGTCGGGAAGGATGATTTCAGCGAGTACGGTTCTCCCGGTGGTGCCTGCATAGTTGCATTGCGGGCACCCGGCGCCAGCCACGCACACACCATCAACATTGCCCGACAGCGCATTTCTGGCGCGAGCCAGCATTGCCGGCGGCAGCTCATCCATGTGATCGGCAAGCGGTATCTTGCAGTGGGAGCACAACAACTTGACAAGACGCTGGCTTACCAGGCCGGTGATAATGGTGTGGTCGGCCACCAGACTGAGAGGAAGCCCGAGGTCAACCAATCGGTCGATGATTGCCAATGCGCTATTGGCATGGACGGTTGTCCAGACCTGGTGCCCGGTCATTGCGGCGCGCAATGCGTTCTGCGCGGAAGCGCGGTCGCGTATCTCGCCGATCATGATCGTGTCCGGATCAAGGCGCATTGCATTGGAAATCGCGGCCGCGAACATGCGCGAACGCTCATCTTCCGTCGTGGCGTTGGTGACCGCCGTCTGCACGGCGCCCTCAATCGGGTATTCGACGGGATCCTCGACGGTAAGGACGTGAAGCTTGCCCTGCGCCTCAAGGATCTCGCCCGTAAGGACCCGCTGCAGTGTGGTGGATTTCCCAGAGCCGGTCGGGCCGCTGAGGAAGGTCATGCCGATCGGCTGCTCCTTGAGCTGCTGCAGCATTGCCGCATGCGCGTCGGTGAACCCGAGCGGCCGCACATCGATGTTGTCCCCGGCATCGTTGTACAGCAGGCGCAATACCATGAGGCCGCCGTCACTCGTCGGCGCAGTGGCAATCCGAACCCCGTATAGCCTGGGCGGCAACTTGTCGCGATCGGTGATGCTCGCATCCTGGCGCTCGGTCGGTTTGTGCGAGTTGTCCGAAACGGACGTCATTGCGCCGTAAAGCGTGGCGAGCAGGCGCTCTCCATATTCGCGCGTCTGTCCACCGGCGGGCACGAGATCATTGTGGATGCGGAAATAGATTTCGGTGCTGGTCTTCCTGACGCGAATGTGAATGTCGGACGCCCGTGCATTGCATGCCTTGTACAACAGCTCCTTGGCGGTCAGCTGCATGAGGGAGTGCTGGTGCTCGGTGCTGTCTAAATGATTGCCCTGGTAAAGCCGGCGGACCACTTCGATT
>JAQGMD010000411.1 GCA_028292565.1 Burkholderia sp.
GATCGAAGGCGGGTTGCTGCTTGGGCAGGGCGGTGAATTTGCATTTATTGTCGTCGGCTATGCGGTTTCGGGCAAACTGCTGGCGCCGGCAGTGGGACAGTTCATGATGCTGGTGGTGAGCCTCAGCCTGTTCGTCACGCCAATGGCTGCGCGCGCAGGCCGCGTCATCGGCCACTGGTGGGAGCAGCGGGTCGACCAAAACCGTGACCGCCTTGGCGAGACCGTGCCGGAACAGGCCCAGGGACATGTCATCATTGCCGGTTTTGGCCGCGTCGGCCAGCTTCTGGCGCAAATCCTCACGGAACAAGGCGTTCGCTATATCGCGCTGGAGAACGATGCGCGCGTGGCTGCGCAGCAAAGCATGAAAGGCTTGCCGGTCTATTTCGGCAATGCCGCGCGCACCGAGCTATTGAACAAGGTGCATGCGGATCGCGCATCTGCGATCGTGCTGACCATGGATCATCCGGCATCCGCCCTGCACGCAGTGAAAGCGATCCGTCGCGCGTACCCGCTGATGCCGCTGTTCGCGCGATCTCGTGACGAGAAACACGCCATCGCGCTGAAGGAAGCAGGCGCGAGCCTGGTCATTCCCGAGACATTGGAGACTGGCCTGCAGCTATCGGCCTTCGTCCTGCAGACACTCGGCATGCCCGAAGGCGCCGCCGCCCGCATTGTTCAGCTTGAACGCGACCGTCGCATAGCGGCGTTGCAGGCGGATCCGGACGGCTGAACTGTCGCTCGTCACAACTTATTCCTGCGCGCGCCCTTAACGTTGATTTTGCGCGGTGAACAGGTGGCACAGGCAATGGTATGGGACCGGTTCGGGCGATTTTGATCCAGGTCAAGCGGATCGTGCACCCGAATCCTTACCATCTGCTCTCATCTGAAGAGTGGAAGATCATCATGCGCACAATGAAAGCCGCAGTATTCGTCCGCCCCGGAAAGATCGTGCTCGACGAGAAACCAATACCTTCGGTCGGTCCGGGAGAGGCGCTGATCAAAATCACCACGACTACGATTTGCGGCACCGACGTACATATTCTCAAGGGGGAATATCCGGTCGAGCCGGGGCGAATTGTCGGGCACGAACCGGTTGGCGTGATTGCGGAACTCGGACCGGGTGTGACCGGTTATTCGATCGGGCAAAAAGTGATCGCCGGCGCCATCACGCCATGCGGGCAATGCCACACTTGCCTTGATGGGCACCATTCACAGTGCGGAGGCAAGGCGATCGGCGGCTGGCGCTTCGGTAACACCATCGATGGCTGTCAGGCCGAATACGTGCTGGTGCCGCATGCGATGGCCAATCTCGAGCCGGTGCCCGACGGGCTCACCGACGAACAGGTATTGATGTGTCCCGATATCATGAGCACCGGTTTTGGCGGTGCGGAAAACGGGCACATCAAAATTGGCGATACGGTCATCGTCTTTGCCCAGGGTCCAATCGGCTTGTGCGCGACCGCGGGAGCAAAACTGAAGGGGGCGAGCCAAATCATTGTCGTCGACAGCGTCGGTGCGCGGCTGGAAGTGGCCAAACGCCTCGGCGCTGATATCTCGATCGATTACACCAAGTTGGATCCGGTGCAGGAGATCATGCGGATTACTAATGGTCGCGGCGCCGATGTCGCGATCGAGGCGCTCGGCACCCAACAGACGTTCGAGAGCTGCCTGCGCTCGCTCAAGCCCGGTGGAACGCTGTCCCGTCTCGGCGGGTAGTCCGGCAAACTTTCCCTTCCCCTGGATGCATTTGCCGCCGGGCTGGGCGATCACAAGATCGTCACGACCCTTTGCCCTGGCGGAAAGGAACGCATGCGCAGGTTGCTCAATGTCGTCGCTTCCGGGCGCGTCGACCTGGAGCCGCTAGTGACGCATCGATTCAAGCTTGACCAGATTGAAGAAGCCTACGAGCTGTTCGCCAACCAGCGCGATGGGGTGTTGAAGGTGGCGATCACCCCGTGACCTCACTTGCCGCCGCGTTGCACGAAATGAGGAGCACTGCGATGTCGTACAAGACCATTCTCGTGCATGTGAACGAGTCGAAGCATCTTTACAAGCGGGTTGAAGTGGCCGCAAAAATTGCGTTGCATGAGAATGCGCACCTTATCGGCGTCGCCGTGACGGGCATATCGCCATCACTCCACCGCCCGGTACTCCCAGACCAGGACGGCGGCAAGACGGAGCCATCCGAAGCCGAATACATGGAAACGCTGCGGCAGCGCGCGCAAGCCGCGCTCGAGAAATTCGAAACACTGGCTCGCACAATCGGCGTGTCATCCTACGAGAAACGCCTGATCGATAACGAAGCCGCGGATGCGGTCAGCACGCAAGGCCGGTATGCGGATTTGATCGTTCTCGGACAGAGCGACACGGACGATCCGTCCCTGACCGCGAAGGTGGATTTTCCGGAATACGTGGTGCTGAACTCCGAATGCCCCGTGCTGATCGTCCCCTATGCCGGGCGGGTATTCAGCATCGGCGATCGGGTGCTGATTGCATGGAATGGGAGCATGGCGGCTTCGCGCGCGGTCAGGAATGCCATGCCAT
>JAQGMD010000030.1 GCA_028292565.1 Burkholderia sp.
TTCCTCGGCCCGGGCGAGTTCACGCTGGACGGAGTGGAGCCTGATCTCCTCGGCACGCTTGTGTCGCAACATGAAGTGATCCTAGACAGCGGCTTTCTGCGCTGCTGTAGGACAACATAGACAAGTCGCGCGAGACCCGGATGGTGGGCCCGGCCCTGCTGCGTGGGCTACTCGCCCATGTGATGCCACTCGCTCTCGGGCAAGCTCTTCATGAGGTCGAAAACTTCTTCGAGACAGCCATGGGCAGCGGCCCATTCGAGGTGCTCGCGGAAATACATGCGCTTGGGCAAGGACGGCGTGCCCAGCCATGCGGCGCCAACCAGCGGGGGAGCCGGCTCCGACTTTTTCTTGTCGGGCAGCATGTCGAACAGCTTCTGCCAGTGCGCGGGCTTGGGGCAGACCCGGTTGTTGCGGCGCGCCTCGACGATCACCTCGCCGAGGGAGACGCCTTTTTGAGCGGGCACCAGCGGCTGCGTGTCTTCGCGGCTTTCGCGCGCTTCCAGCGGAGCAGGTTCGGTGGCGGCATAGCGGCCCTCATCCGCACGCGCCGCTTCGCTCGGCGGAACGGTGTCGAGGAAGGGACGGTTGTCCTGCGCAGCGAGGTCGCTGAACAGCGCCCAGGCGGTGTCGGAATTTTTCTCCTCGACGTCCGGCGCCGGGATCGGATCGCCGAGGCTGTACGGGTCCAGCGTGTTGCCGTCGCGCTTCGCCGCCGGCGTCTTCATGCCGGGTCCGCGCGGCGGGGGTTTGGAGGTGAATCCCATGCTGCGAATGCTTTCTTGACTTGCCCTGCTTATAGCATCCCCGCTGTCCCGCGGGATTGCCAGGCTCCCTGCTTCGTGCCTGCCGGACGTAATCCGGCGCAAGCATACAACCACCTCACTTGCGGCTTTCGCGCCGCCAATGGAAAAAGCCCCTTTCGGGGCTTTGTTGCCGTCCGCGAAGAGATTCGCGTACAGCCATTGATGGCGGAGTGGACGGGACTCGAACCCGCGACCCCCGGCGTGACAGGCCGGTATTCTAACCGACTGAACTACCACTCCTATGTACTACTAATAATGCAATTAAGCGCAAAAAACAAATGTCCGAAAACTTCTTGATATCTGCCAGCTTTTGGTGGGTGCTGAGAGGCTCGAACTCCCGACCTACGCCTTGTAAGGGCGCCGCTCTACCAACTGAGCTAAGCACCCGATTCCACACTTAGCCAATCACACATTTTGCGGCGTTTGTCACCACGCCGTAAAAAACATTATTCTACAACATCTTTCGACTTCACGCACTAGTTAACTGCATCTTTCAGGGCTTTGCCCGGCCGGAATTTCGGCACCTTCGCTGCTTTGATCTTGATGGCATCGCCGGTACGCGGATTGCGGCCGGTGCGCGCTGCGCGTTTACCCACTGTAAAGGTACCGAAACCAACCAGCGTGACACTGCCGTTTTTTTTCAACGTCATTTTCACTGCGCCGATCAGCGAATCAAGCGCACGCGTCGCGGCTGCTTTCGAGATATCCGCAGACCTGGAAATGTGATCGATCAATTCCGTTTTATTCACTTACGCCCCCTCATGAAAGTTGGATTCTGCAATGCTTTTTTTGTCTTTTTGGTCGCGTTCGCATTACATGCCGCAGAGAAATCTGCGGCCCTGTATTAAACAAGCGGCAACGCGGAGTGTCAAGCGCTTTGCGGGTGGGATCAGCGAGGGAAAATCATGCGGATCGCAGTATGCGATTGGCGCGAGTAAACATGATGGCAGTCCAAAAAAGAAAAGCGATCCGAAGATCGCTTTTCCAATTACTGCATGCTAACTGATCAGTGCTTGATCAGGGTTGTGTCGGATTGTCCTGCGGGTTGAGCTACTGCGGTATCAACCGCCGCCGGCTCCTCAGTCAGTGGAGTCGGCT
The DNA here is from genome assembly GCA_028292565.1 of Burkholderia sp. The sequence goes on from JAQGMD010000030.1 coordinate 1,902, forward strand.
GCCTTTCGAGCGCTACTTCGAGGACCTTGTCTATCCATCGAACCGGGACGATCTCGAGCTTGTTTTTCACGTTGTCGGGAATATCCGCAAGATCCTTCACATTCTGCTCAGGAATCAGCACAGTCTTGATATCACCGCGGTGTGCCGCCAACAACTTCTCCTTCAAACCGCCAATCGGCAACACTTCACCACGCAAAGTGATTTCGCCGGTCATCGCGACGTCAGCCCGCACGGGAATTCCAGTCAGTACCGACACCAGCGCTGTCGTCATCGCAATACCTGCCGAGGGACCGTCCTTGGGTGTTGCGCCTTCAGGCACGTGGATGTGGATGTCGGTCTTGCTGAAGACCTCGCTCTTGATGCCCAGGCGCTTGGCGCGGCTGCGCACCACGGTACGAGCAGCTTCGATCGACTCTTTCATCACGTCGCCCAGCGTACCGGTACGAATGATGTCGCCCTTGCCCTGCATGGTCATCGCTTCAATCGTCAGCAGATCGCCGCCGACCTCGGTCCACGCAAGTCCGACCACCTGGCCGACCTGGTTTTCTTTTTCGGCCATGCCGAAGTCGTAGCGCCGCACACCGAGGAACTTGTCGAGGTTCTTCGAAGTAACCGTGACTTTCTTCTCCTGCTTTTTCAGCAGCAGCATCTTCACGACCTTGCGTGCGATCTTCGAAACTTCACGCTCGAGGGAACGCACACCCGCCTCACGTGTGTAGTAACGAATGATGTCGCGGATCGCCGATTCGGAGACACTGATCTCGTCTTCCTTCAGACCATTGTTCGTGATCTGTTTCGGCAGCAGGTAGCGTTGTGCGATGTTCAGCTTTTCGTCTTCGGTATAACCCGCCAGGCGTATTACTTCCATCCGGTCCAGCAGCGCCGGCGGAATGTTAAGCGAGTTTGACGTCGCGACGAACATCACATCCGAGAGGTCAAAATCGACCTCGACATAGTGATCCGAGAACGTGTGGTTCTGTTCGGGATCGAGGACTTCCAGCAATGCCGATGCCGGATCGCCGCGGAAATCCATGCCGAGCTTGTCCACCTCGTCGAGCAGGAACAGCGGATTGCGCACGCCGACCTTGGACAGGCTTTGCAGGATCTTGCCCGGCATCGAACCGATATAGGTACGACGGTGGCCGCGAATCTCGGCTTCGTCCCGTACGCCGCCCAACGCCATACGCACGAACTTGCGGTTCGTTGCATGGGCGATTGACTGGCCAAGCGAGGTCTTACCGACACCCGGAGGTCCGACCAGGCACAGGATCGGCGCTTTGACCTTCTCGACGCGCTGTTGGACAGCAAGATACTCAAGAATGCGTTCCTTGACCTTCTCCAGGCCATAGTGATCGCCCTCGAGTACCTTCTCGGCATTTTCCAGGTCGTTGTTGACTTTGGATTTCTTCTTCCACGGCAGAGCGACCAGCGTGTCAATGTAATTGCGAACGACGGTGGCTTCGGCCGACATCGGCGACATCAGCTTGAGCTTCTTGAGCTCAGCTTGCGCTTTGTCGCGAGCCTCTTTCGGCATTTTGGCGGCGATGATCTTCTTCTCAAGATCCTCGAGATCAGCGCCCTCTTCGCCTTCGCCCAGTTCCTTCTGGATCGCCTTGACCTGCTCGTTGAGGTAGTACTCGCGCTGCGATTTTTCCATCTGGCGCTTGACGCGGCCGCGGATGCGCTTTTCCACCTGGAGGATGTCGAGCTCGCCTTCGAGTTGGCCGAGCAGATGCTCGTGGCGCTTGGCCACATTGAAGATTTCGAGGATGACCTGCTTTTGCTCGAGCTTCAGCGGCAAATGCGCGGCAATCGTGTCGGCCAGGCGGCCGGCATCGTCGATTCCAGCGAGAGACGTCAGGATCTCAGGCGGAATCTTTTTATTCAGTTTTACGTATTGATCGAACTGCTGAACGATCGCGCGGCGCATCGCTTCCACCTCGGACTCGTCACCCGGCTCGGACTCAACCGGAGTCAGGTCGGCGACAAAGTGGGAATCGAGGTCGGTAATGCTATGGATACGGGCACGCTGCGCTCCCTCCACCAGCACTTTGACGGTGCCGTCGGGGAGTTTCAGCATCTGGAGAATATTGGCGACTGCGCCAATTTCGTAAATATCTTCAGCTGAGGGTTCATCCTTGGCTGCTGCCTTCTGGGCGGCGAGCATGATGCTCTTGCCTTGTTCCATCGCAGCTTCGAGCGCCTTAATCGACTTGGGCCGACCGACGAACAGCGGTATCACCATATGCGGGAAGACAACAACGTCCCGCAACGGCAACAGCGGCAGTTGGGTAGTTTCAGTGAATGTTGTAGAAGTCGTCATGGCGAACCTTATTTTAAGAGCCTGTTAAATGATGTTGGCACGGCAGCTGAAAACTCAAGTCCAAGCAGAAACAAATATATTCTCTCCCATTCAGGACACCAATAAAAAAAGCCACACACGAAGTT
>JAQGMD010000054.1 GCA_028292565.1 Burkholderia sp.
CCATGCGCTCGGCCGCGTGCGACGCCTGTCCCAGGGCCAGGCCGACGGCTTCCCGGACGTCCGCTTCACGATCGAAGAAAGCCTGATGCAGCATGCAGATCGGGTGATTGCGGAAAGACTGCAAGACCGGCACGACATGGAGAATCTCTATAGTGCGCCGGGCGAACGGATCGACATCGTCCCTTGCGGCTTTGATCCCGATGAGTTCTGGCCGGTGACTGTCGACGCACGCCAGCAGCTCGGGCTTGACCGCGACGAATTCATCATCCTCCAGCTCGGACGCATGGTGCCGCGCAAGGGCGTCGACAATGTGATCCGCGCCCTGTCAATTTTGCAACGCCGGTACCAGGTGCAGGGGCGCTTGCTGGTCGTCGGCGGCAACGCCGAACAGCCGGATCCCGTGACCACACCCGAGCTTGGCCGGCTGATGGCGCTCGCGCAATCGCTCGGCATCGAGCAGTCCATTACCTTCACCGGACAACGTGCACGCGAACAGCTGCGCTACTACTACAGCGCCGCCAACGTATTCGTGACCACACCGTGGTACGAACCGTTTGGCATTACGCCGGTGGAGGCGATGGCCTGCGGCACGCCGGTGGTCGGCACCGCCGTCGGCGGCATCAAGACGACCGTAGTGGATGGAGAGACCGGCTACCTGGTTCCACCAAACGATCCGGATACTTTGGCCGAGCGCCTGGCATGGCTGCATCAGCACCCGCAGGTGGCGCAGCGTATGGGCTGGGCCGGCATGCGGCGCGCGTATCAGCACTTCACATGGCGCGATATCGCGGCACAAGTCGCCGACGTTTATGAAAACGCAATCGACTCCGTCACGACCTATGTTACACAACCATTAGCGGCGTCCGGAGATGAGTTTGCGCAGCTGGGCGGACGATGATGCGGTGTGCCTTCCTTGCGAAGGCCACACTTACGACATTGAAGGGAAATTGAATTGAGCATAATGACTGACTCCGCTTCCAACCTGCCCGCCACCAGCGAACTCGCAGGCAAAGTCATCCTGGTAACCGGTGGCGGCAGCGGCCTCGGCGCAGCCCTGTGCCAGGTGATGGCCGCGGCCAGCGCACATGTCATGGTGGGCGACCTGATCGAGGAAAAGGCCCTCAGGACCGTGGACAAGATTCATACAGCGGAAACGGCCGCGCATGCGATCGCTTTTGATGTCGGCGACCCGGCATCGGCAGAACGCGCGATCGAGGAAACGATCCGGAAGTTTGGCAAGCTGGATGTCCTCATCAACAATGCCGGCACTGACGTCACACTTCCGATCGACGAACTCTCGTTCGAAGACTGGGACCGCGTCATGCGTACCAACTTGTACGGCCCGTTCCTGCTCACCAAATATGCGGCGGCCCAAATGAAGCGGCAAGGCGGCGGCCAGATCATCAATATCGCGTCCACCGCGGCCAAGCGCGCGTGGCCGAATGCGTCTGTCTACCACGCCAGCAAGTGGGGCGTGCTCGGTTTTTCGCATGCGATGCACGCGGAGCTTCGACCGCACAAGATCAAGGTAACCGCGGTGCTCGCGGGCGGCATGCGCACGCCCTTCCTGCTGGACCGTTTCCCCGACATCGACGTCTCGACGCTGCAAGACCCGGTGAACGTAGCAATGGCCGTGAAGTCGGTTCTGCTGTTGCCCGAGCAGACAGTGATCCCCGAAATCATGGTGTTGCCTATGGCGGAAACGTCATGGCCCTGACAGGGCACGGGACAGACGAGAGGCACCGGAAGAGTCGCCATGCGCCGAGTGATCGTTCGATGTCTGTATCTGATTCCTGGCCTCTGTTACCTTTCCCCTGATATGGCCTGATCATGAAAGCGATATTTCTCGATAAAGACGGCACCCTCGTGCAAGACGTTCCTTACAACGTCAACCCGGACCTGATCGAGCTCACCTGGCTGGCGGGCCCGGCCCTGCAATTGTTACAGCAGATGGGATACGCGCTATTCGTCGTTACCAACCAGGCCGGTATTGCGAAGGGATTCTTCACCGAGGCGTCGATCCAGCCGGTGCAGCGACGGCTGGGCGAGTTGCTGGCCCAGTATGGCATCAAGCTGAACGGGTTTTATTATTGTCCTCACAGCCCTGATGGCGCAGTCACCCGCTATGCGATCAGTTGCACCTGCCGCAAACCGATGCCGGGCTTGCTGCAACGCGCCGCCCGCGAGCATGGGATAGACCTCTCATCTTCGTGGATGATTGGCGATATCCTGCACGATGTGGAAGCCGGCCGGCGTGCCGGTTGCAATACCGTACTGATCGACAATGGCAATGAAACCGAGTGGGAAACGGGACCGCTTCGCACGCCACACATGACTGCGCCCAACCTGTATGCGGCAGCAAGAATGATGGCGACAACCGACAAGGCCTTGTATTTCCCGACCCAGGAGGTGATAGGCCCATGACGGCAAACGGCTGGGATCGCGCAAGGAATGTACTGTGCATCCGCCTCGATTACCTCGGCGACGTGCTGATGATGACGCCAGCGATACGGGCGCTGAAAAACTCGTTGCCCGGGCGCCGGATTACTTTGATGACCTCGTCAAGCGGAGCTGCGGTTGCGCCTTTCATCCCCGAAGTCGACGATGTGATCGAGTATGCGGCGCCCTGGATGAAGAGCAGTGAAGAGCACACGCCGGAAGTGGATGTTGCGATGCTGCGCCTCTTGCAGGAGCGACGCTTCGATGCGGTGGTCATTTTTACCACCTACAGCCAGAGCCCTTTGCCGGCCGCGTTGCTTTGCTATCTCGCCGGCATTTCGCTCCGTCTGGCCCATTGCCATGAAAATCCCTATCAGTTGCTGACCGACTGGGCGCGGGATCCGGAACCGCAAGAACGGGTCCGGCATGAAGTACGGCGGCAGCTCGATCTTGTAGCCGGCGTCGGGTGCACAACGCCCGATGAGCGCCTGTCGTTCCGGCTGCGTGTGGCGGACGTTAATTGGGTGCGTGACCGTTTGCAGGCCCTCGGCGTGAACACCGTCGGACGATGGAGTGTCTTCCATCCGGGCGCCACGGCAGCTTCGCGGCGGTACCCTCCCGAACATTGGACGAACGTCGCACGCCAACTCATTGAGCGCGAGGCTTGCCTGCTCGTTTTCACCGGCAGCGCGGATGAAGCGGTATTGATCGACGACATCAGGCGAGACCTGCCGCCCTCCCTGACTCATTCGCTCGCGGGGCAGCTTGATCTCGGCAAACTGGCCGCGCTGATTTCACTGGCTCCGCTGATGATTGCCAACAATACCGGCCCGGCGCACATCGCCGCAGCGGTCGGAACCCCCATCGTCGAACTGTACGCGCTGACCAATCCGCAGCATACCCCTTGGCAGGTCCGGAGCCGCGTACTGTTCCGGGATGTGCCGTGCCGCTTTTGTTACAAGAGTGTGTGTCCGCAGGGACACAACAACTGCCTGGCGCAGGTGGCTCCGGACGAAGTGGTCGCCGCGGCGACCGACTTGGCGCGTTGGGCAAGTAAAACACAACTGCAGTCGCGCGACCGGATGCAGCCTTTGCCCCACTTAGGCACCGCGCAGGGATAAGTTGGGCAAATTTGGCGGCCGTCGCGGGATGCGATGCAAGGCGTGAGGAGGAGCCATAGCGTGCTATGGCGACGACGGGCAACGCGGCAACGCGCCCGCTACGGCCAGCAAAATTGACCAGCTTATTCCTGCGCGGTGCCTTACCCCTTATCGCTGTAACCACGCAGTGAAATTGCCGGCTGTAATTCTTACATGCACTTGCAAAAAAAAACATTACCACTACCGCGAATCAAATGAGTGCAGGGACCGGAACGCGCATTGTGCACGATGGCATAAAGCTTGCGACACCCCGATCACCCATCACAAACCCAGGAGAAAACCATGCCCACTTCAAAATCCGCTTCAAAATCAACTTCCCGTTCCACACCTCGTGCAAAGGCCCCGCAAGACGTGCTGAAGATGCTTGCCGAGGATCACAAAAAAGTTAAGCAGATGTTTGACCAGTTCGAGAAAATGAAGGAAGAAGAGGAGCCGGATCTGGAAGCGAAGCAGTTGCTGGTGGAGATGTGCTGCGCCGAGCTGACCGTCCATGCGCAACTCGAAGAGGAACTGTTTTACCCCGCGCTGCGCGAAACCATCGATGACATGGATATGCTGGACGAGGCGGAAGTCGAACATGCTTCCGCGAAACAGCTGATCAGCGAGCTGTCTTCGATGGAGCCCGGCGACGAACTGTACGATGCGAAATTCACCGTGCTCGGCGAATACGTAAAACATCACATTGAGGAAGAAGAGAAGGAAATGTTCGCGAAAGCGAAGAAGGCCGACCTGGACCTCGTGGCCATGGCGGAGGAAGCACGCGTGCGCAAACAAGAAGTGCGCGAAGAGCTGGGCCTCGCGTCGGAAGATGAAGCAGAGGAAGAAGCGGAGCAGGAAAAGCCGGCCAAAGGGAAGATTGTCCACTAACGCTACCCTTCGCACTCCTTGTTCGGAAATATGGACGGAGGTGCGGCCATAGGCGCCTGCGCGCTGGTTTCAAAGAGCGATCGGTCAGGGCCCGCGCAGTAACAGGTTGTTCATTTTGGCGGTCGTAGCGGGATGTAATGCCAGGGGGCCACCCAAGTGCGCCCGCTATGGCCGGCAAGAATGCCAACTTATTGCTGCGCGGGTCCTGAGCACAAATAACACAAGGAAAGGCGCCAGGTGGATCTATCCGACCAAAAAGCATCTGCAAGCACTATCCAGTCATCCCACGCAATCGATATTTTCGCGTTCGTCGAGGCCCGCGAAATCCCGTTTTCCTGTCTCGATACACCGTACTATCTCGCCCCGGTTCCGGGCGACGAAAGGGTATACACCCTGCTGCATGAGACGCTCAACCGCACTGGAAAGATCGGCATTGCGCACGTCGTGATCCGGGCGCGCCGGCGGCTTGCCGCGTTGATCCCCTGCGGGCCTGTCCTGATGCTCAATACCTTGCGCATCTCCGATGAGGATTCTGCTTCACTGATCGTTCAAGGACCGCCCAGGAAACGCGCGAAGCCTGGAAAGCCGACGGAAAAAGAGGTTTCCGTGGCATCCCGCGTTGTGGAAAGCATGACGCAGAAGTGGGACACCACCAGTGCGCTCGATGTACGCCGTAGCGCGCAACCTACTGCGGATTTTTTGCGCCCGAGCGTCCGCCTGTCAACCGAGCGCCTGGTGAATGTCGAATTCACGCACGTTGAAGTCGCTACGGGCCATCAGTCGCAACGTGATAGCCGGCCGCGGGTCAGGGCACGCAGGACTTATCACTAGAGCGGATTTCATGTCAGTGTAGGGCCCCCGCGGCGAAGCATCACCACTTGATGACACTGATCTGTCCGTCCGACTCGATATAAACTTTCTTCACCTCTGTCAGTGATTCAACTCCAGACTGCCGCAGTTTGGCCCACAGTTCGTCCTCGGTAATGAGTTCGCGACGCATATTGCGCACCATCATGCGCCCGCTCTTTACCAGCAGCAGAGGAGGCGGTTCGGCGAATCGGCGTACCGTTTCGATTCGAAAGCTGAGCCAGTCGAGCAGCACGTTCCAGCCGATGAGCGTGGAGATCAGTATGAAGCCCTCAGTCACCGACGTATATTCGCCGGCCATCGCGTTTTGCGCGGCGTCGGCGATGATGACGAGAATCAGGATATCGGCAACACCGACAGACCCGACATCGCGGCGCACAACGAACCGGAATATGAGAAAGAGAAACCAGTAGATGGCCGTCCCCCGGACCACTATCTCAAACACCGGCATGGTAATGCCGAATAACTCCCCCCAATCGATAGCAAAAAGACTTCCCATATTTACCCCCCATGCTTGTGTAGGCACACTATTGAGCCAGACGCGGAAATGGCGCCCCGCAGGACGCCATTTCCGTGCTTGTTACCCGACTTCGCCGACTTCGTCATTCCCAATAGGGACGACGTTTATAAAATGAGTGGACGTCGCTGCCCCAGACGGGATCCGCCATCGAGGGCCAGTGGTCCTTGTCGAAACCGGGGGCATGCCGCAATTCGTCTTTCGCGAGGTCGAGCACGAAGCACCCCCGATCCGCATCCAGGATCAATGCGCTCCAGGGTATGGCGAACAACTTGTCGCCTATGCCCAGCATGCCGCCAAATGACAGGACCGCATAGGCGATCCGACCGCTGGGCACGTCAAGCATGATTTCATGGATTTCCCCCAATTGTTCACCCTGCAAATTGAAGACCTTGTCGCCTTTCAGCGTATCCGCTGCCATCACCTGTGGACCCGGACCGGAGTAATTGGTGGCGCCGCCGACGATATGGGCGCCTCTCGCCGTCGTCGCATCGTTGGAAGTGGGTTGGTCGGTCATGCACGCCTCCTCAGCACACAACGTGTGCATACAACTTGCAATGAGCAAGCGTCGTTCCACTCGCCCAGCAGCGAAGGCCTGCCCTACTCCGCCACTGCCGCCTTTGGTTCGGTCCAGTTGCTCGCCGCGATCACGGCTTCCGCTGCCTTCTTGCCGGCAATGAAAGCATGATCCGAATGATAGTTTTCCCACTCGCTGTGGCGGCCGGCGAGCAGCACGTCATGCTGCAGGAACCAGTTCCTGATGATCTCGATATTGCGCGCGCGCGCCTCGTCATATACCACGTACGCATAAGGAATATCGACTTCGTTGACGGTAATGACCTTGTCGTCGTCCCTGATGAAGCCGACCTTGATGCAGTCCTGCACGCAGCGGTCAATCAACTCCTTGCCGCTCGCCTGCAACGGCTGCAGCTCCGGTGAGTAGGTAATCTCGCAGGTAAAGCCGAATCCGCCGGGCGCGTTGCAGTCCGGGCTGGCGTTGCCCTGGACGAAGATGCGCTGGAAGATCGTGTCGTCGGGATAATGGATCCAGTGTTTGTCCGTGATATTTTCCCGCGCGACGCCGATGTTGACGCAGCGGACAGAAACGTGACTCAACCCGAGCGCCGCCTGTTTCACTTCCGCCGGTGCCTCGTCGCCCGCCATTCGTACCAGCTCCGGCAGCGGCATCGTGCTGATCAGGTAATCGTACTGGTAGCGGCGCCCGTCGAACATCGTGAGGAGCCGGTTCCTGGGCGAGATGCGAATCACCTCGGCGTTGAGCTCGATCGTTCCTTTGATGTGCGGAACGAACCCCGACATCAGTGCCTGGAATCCGCCACGCAGCGGATAGCCGAAGCGGGCATTCTGCCCCATCCGCTTTTCGACCGGTTGCAGCGCGCCGTCAACATTTTCTTCCGGCTCCGCCATCGGAACGCGGGTATACACGTTTTTGCTGTACACCCAGGCTTCACAGTCTTGCCAGTGGACGTTCGACCCGAGCAGGATGTCGTAAAGCCCGAGCACATAAGGATCGTTCGAATACATGATGTGCCCCGCATGATCGAACGTGAACCCGTCGTCCTTGATCGAGCGGCACCAGCCGCCGACCATTGAGTTCCTTTCGAACAGGAGCGCATCGTGGCCCAGGTGGTAAGCAGCGCTCAGCCCTGTCGGTCCTGCGCCGATTATCGCGGTCTTGGCATACCTGACCGGCTCATGCAAGCGAAGCAGATTCACCTTGCCGCCGATGTGGGCTGCCTCTTCAAGCGCCGGGGCATCTTCGGCGGAACGTCGCGGCGTGCTTTTCATCAGGATGCGCATGCTTGCCGCGGTCGCGTCCCACGAGGTGGATGCCACCACAGCCCGCATTTTTTCGATGCGCGCCGCATGTTCTTCCGGGCTGGCCAACAAGGCAGCCTCGCAGGCGGCGACGAACGAGGGAGCATCCGCGGCGATCGCGACTATGTCGCCACAGACATCGGCCACATCGGCGACGGGCGTACTGACGATGGGAAGTTCCGCCGCCATGTATTCAAGCGTCTTGGCAGGATTGTAGTATCGGGTTGCCTCGTTCAGGGCAAACGGCAACAGGCAGACATCCCAGCCGGCCAGGAACTGCGGCAACGCCTCGTAAGGCTGGGCTCCCAGATAGTGTATGTTCGGACGCTGCGGCAGCGTCGCCGGGTCAATCTTCACCACCGGACCGACCAGCACGAGTTGCCATTGCGTGTGCGCGTCGGCCACTTTCGCAATCAGGTCGGCATCGAAGCGCTCATCGATCACGCCGTAGAATCCGAGCCGGGGACCGGGAATATCCCGATGCGCCACATGCGAATTGGCCCGGTCCAGCGCTGGCAGGAAGTGTGAGGCATCGACGCTGCCCGGGAAACAATGCACGTTCGGATGCCGATCGCGCTTGGAGCGATGCAGGCTCGGTCCTCCGGTAAAAACGATGTCCGCCGTCTTCAGCAATCCGCTCTCTCTCTGCAGCAGCTGCTTGGGCGGGTTCATGAACGAAGAGAGTTCATCCATGCAGTCATATACCACCAGGCTCGGGTGCATTTCCTGCAGCAGCGGAAGCGCCATCGGCGTGTAAAACCACGCGATATGCTCTTCATGGTCGCGCACTATCTGGCGCATCATTTTTTGCAGGTATGGCAGGTGATCGTCGTGGAAGCCCGGCATGTTGACCGGTGTATGCGGCTGGCAAACATTGATGTTTGGCGCCGGCGTATAGGTCTTCAGGAAGCTTTCGTTCTCGTCAAAGATCGGCTCTTCTATAAAAAAAACCGGGTGGTGCTGTGCCAGGCGGGACAGCAGATGTTGTGGCCGCTGAAAGACGAAATCCCAACGCAGGTGCGAAAAAACAATGATTGCAGAAGGCATGCTATCTCCTTGCCTTGATGGCATATGAGGTGAACCGGGAGGACACGGGAACATGAATGAGAGCGGAGAACGCGGCCGTCGTTCGTGCCGTTTCGGGTTTACCGGCATTGCGTGCGAAGCGGTTGTCGGCGATCACCATTTCATTTCCTGTGTATGAGTCGGCTTCAGAAATTTCTCGCCCGCGGGAGACGGCCATGCGCACGGGGCGTCTGGTCTGTATACAGCCCGTTTTGGATTGAA
>JAQGMD010000104.1 GCA_028292565.1 Burkholderia sp.
AGCGCGGCGACGTGTTCACTGTGCCGATATGGCAGCCATGCCGTATCCTTGCCGGACCGGATGCGCAGCTGCTCGAAGTATCTGACGCGCCCGTCCACAGAGCTTTCGGTTTCTATCGGGAGCGGAACCTCTGAACAAAGCGGCGCAGACCGCCTCGACAAAAATAGGAGACCTACCATGTCCATCACCCGCTTTCTAAAGACCGCGATTGCCACATCGCTATTCGCATTCGCAAGCGCCGCTCCGGCGCACGCCGACGACTGGCCGTCGAGACCGATCCGCTTCATCGTGCCGTTTCCCCCCGGCGGGGGCACCGACATCGTTGCGCGCGCGGTAGCCGACAAGCTGGCGGCAGCGCTCGGACAGCCGATCGTCATTGAAAACAGGGCGGGCGCTGGCACCGTCATCGGCACGGAAGCGGTCGCCAAGTCGCTGGCCAACGGCTATACCTTCCTATTCACGTCGAGCGCATACTCGGTAAATCCGAGCCTGCAGCCGAAGCTTCCATACGACCCTGTAAACGCATTCGCACCGATAGGTCTGGCATCGCTGCATCCCTTCGTACTCGTTGCGCATCCGTCTCTGCCCGCGAACAATGTGCCTGAACTAATCGACTATGCGAAGAAAAACCCGGGGGCGCTGAACTACGCATCCGTGGGCAATGGGAGTTCGCAGCATATTGAGATGGAGTATTTCAAGCGCATGGCCGGCATCGACATCGCGCACATACCTTACAAAGGCAGCGCGCCGGCGGTCACCGACCTGCTGGGCGGACAGGTGCTGCTGATGTTCAACGGCATCTCACCGACGCTCGCGTATATCCGCAGCGGCCAGCTCAAAGTGCTTGCGACCGACAGCAACAGGCGCGTGCCCTTGCTGAAGGACGTGCCGACGGTGACCGAATCGGGATTGCCCGGCTTCAAGTTCACCACTTGGTCCGGCCTGCTAGCGCCGGCCGGGACGCCGCGGGCCATCATTGCCCGGATGGCGACTGAACTGCAGAAGGTCGTCACCTCGGCGGAGTTCCGCGACAGGATGGGCGGACTGGGACTGGAGGCATCCGCTCTGGCGCCGGAGCAGTTCGCCGCGTTCTTGCGTAACGACATGGCGACTTGGGCCAAGTTCGTGAAGGATTCGGGGGCGAAACTGGATTGAGTTTCCGCAGCCGAAGACCGGCCGTATAAGTCAATTCCTACGCGGCGGCTGCGCTCCATCAGCGCGGCCGCAGGTGCGTTTTGTTGAGATCAAGCTGACCAGGGTTTGGCTTAGCGGATGATCTGGCTTTAACAAGCTAGCGTGCCTACGACAGAGGATTGATGCCTGCCTGCGAAGAACGGACGCAGGATCAGCTCGATGCTGCCTGATCGTATAGTTTAATCCGGCACCCCGAGATAAACCTTCACTCTGGGGTTCGTTGTCAAAGCTACCCATTTCCCGACCACACCACGCGCCCACTTTGCATAGCCATAGATGCCGTCCACGGTGTCGACTAGAAGGCGCAGAGGAAGGTGGTCGTATGCCAGTGCCCGTGAGGCGTGCGTCCGAGGCGGCGCGTGCCTTTCGGAGAGTCACCGGGCGGGGGGCATGTTGGTGCTGGCCCAGGTTTCATCCAGAAACACCAGGCGCTCGATGGCAAGATGGGGTTGCTCGGCCGCCCAGTCCTAGCGCGCTTGGGCTACGTCCGGGCGTTCCTGTTCGGTGGCATGCAGTGACTTTTTTAGACTCAGTCCAAGCCAGCCAAGGATTTCCACATGGTCGTCACGCCCACGTGCACGCCATGCGCGGTCTTTGCCCAGTCACGCAATTGCTCCAGCGTCTGGTCAGGCACCGCTGCCACCCGTGCGGCCAGCGCCTGTTCCAGCCTGCCCAGTTCGGCGGCACATGGTTGTGTGGGCGCCGGGCGTATCCTCCCCCAGTCGTCGGCGCCAACGTGCCCGTTCCACGAAAGACTCGCTCACGCCAAATCGGAGCGCCACCTCGGCAATCGAGCCACTTGCGCCCAGCACGCGATCTCGCACATCTTGCCCATACGCTTGTCCTTGACGCCACCCCATGACCTTTCTCCAGCACAGAAATCCAGCACAGAAAACTATCTTCGATTCCCGACAGCCGTGCCAGTTCAGGTTCCCTTGGTTCCAGCGTGTTTGGCCGAAAGCGCTCTAGCTAATGCATGTTCTTGTATGTGGATGAAACGTACATCAAGGTTAAGGGTGTTTGGACATATTTAGGTCCTGCTGATAGCCAGCCGGGATGACGCGGCGGCTACCTATTGTTTCGAAAAAGCCATGGCCAAAAAAGTAAACCTGAGACTGTCAGCACGGACAGAAGCTGCGCCTAAAGAGCGCGATCGAATGCAATCAATAGGATCCGTCCATTAACCGGCGAACCGTGTGTTCGACGGTTAATTCGACACAATCCATCTGTGAAGAGATCGGGAAGTTGTACCGGGTCCGGCACCCCAGAGCTTCTGAAGTTTGTGCGCGCTATCAATGCCCTCATCCGGGGCCAATTGGACGTGCCTCCGTAATTGAGTAACCGCTTGACAGTCACGTAGTCGCCAACCTAGAATAGCGTTCTGTTGTAAGAGAACAGCGTTTTATTTTATGTGAGGGTTCACGCTTATGGAAATGTCGGGCTCGCAGTTCCTTCCCGCACCGCAACAGAAAATTTGGAGCGCACTCAACGATCCGGAAACTTTAAAGGCGTGTATCACTGGGTGCGAACGCATTGATCGGCTATCTGATAATGAATACCAGTTGGCCATAGCCGTCAAAGTCGGGCCGGTGAGCGCCAGATTCAAGGGGAAGATGTCGCTTGCCGATCTGATTCCGCCGGAATCGTACTCGCTCACTTTCGAGGGCCAAGGCGGTGCCGCAGGTTTCGCTAAAGGCATCGCGACAGTCAGCTTGGCGCCCGCAAGCACCGGCACACACCTAAGCTATACCGTCAAGGCGCATGTAGGGGGAAAACTGGCTCAGATTGGTTCGCGTCTGATCGATAGCGCAGCGAAAAAGATAGCGGAGGACTTTTTTAACGCCTTCGTCACTCGGCTAGACGGGACGCCACAAGAGGAAGTGGCGGCGCTTTCACCCGCAACGAGTATTACGAAGCCAATCACCACTGGCGCATCTGCAAGTCCAAATAAATGGTGGCCGTGGGCTGCGACCGCAGCGGTTGTCGTGGTTGCGCAGTATTTCCTGTGGAGTTAAGCGGCAAGAGGCTGACAAGTTGCGGCGCGATGAATTGAGCCGTGTTGCGCCTGTTAGATTCCAAACCGTTTTAATGAAGCTTTGAGAACCAGAAAGCACGAATAAGAACGTTATACTCATCGAGGAGACAGAATGAAAATCGCCAATATTTTTCTCACGGCACTTGCTTTAACACTCGTCATACCGGCCACCGCGCAAACCGTATCACAAAGTGCGACACGGGGCTGGCCCTCGAAGCAGATCACGATCGTTGTCGGTTATCCTCCGGGCTCCGGAATCGAGGTGGTCGCGCGGTTCCTCGCGGACGGACTGCGCGAGCGCACAGGTGTCCCGGTCATCGTTGAAAACAAGCCCGGCGCGATCGGCAACATTGCCGCGCAAACCGTAGCGCGCGCAGCACCCGACGGATACACGGTCCTGTACACGCCGAACTCAACGCATGCGGCGAATATTCATCTGTATAAGAACATCGGCTTCAATCCGGTGAAAGACTTTTCTCCGGTCACGACGACCGTGACGCATTCGTTCATGCTGGCTGTGAATGCCACGTCCCCGGTGAACTCGATCGCCGAGTTGACGGCTTACATCAAGGCACGGCCCGGCAAGCTCGCGTATGGGAGCGGCTCTGCGACAGGTCTCGTCTCGGCCGCGCTCTACCGCTCAATGGCCGGCCTCGACGCGCTGCATGTTCCGTACAAGGGCATGCCGCCGGCCTACTTGGACTTGTTCGGTGGCCGCATCGACTATCTTTTTGCCGACGTGCCCGTCGGCCTTACGTTCCTACGTGGCGGCAAGCTCAAGGGACTTGCGGTAAGTAGCGCGACTCGTGCCGCAGCCGCACCAGACATTCCTACAATGGCTGAATCCGGCTTTCCAGGCTTCGATCTTAGCGCTTGGCAGGCGGTCTTCCTTCCAGCCAACACACCGAAGGATATTGTGCAAAAGCTGGCGGACTTATGCAACGCCACCATGAGCACGGACAAAGCGCGCGCGTTCATGAAAACGGCCCACGTGGAACCGCTCCCGGGCTCGCCGGACCGTCTTGCCGAGCTGGTCGAGAGCGAGATGGCGAAATGGGGACGCATCATCAAGGACGCGGGTATCCAGACACAGTGAGCTCACCACCCGACCTCCATCACCGAAAACAAACCAACTGGAGTAATCATTTGCCTATGACTGAAGGTATCGGACAGGCCGTGCCTCGCAAGGAGGATTATCGCCTTCTGACTGGCAGCGGCTGCTTTAGCGATGACGTTAACCTACCCGGCCAAGTCTATGCAATCATGGTGCGCTCGCCCCATGCACATGCGCGTATTTGCGCGATCGATGCGAGCGAAGCGCTGAGCCTACCTGGTGTCCTTGCCGTACTCACGGGCGCGGATTTCTTGGTCGATGGTCTCAAGTCAATTCCGCACAACCCTACGCCCTCGAGTCCGCCCGATATCCTCCTCCAGAACCGCGACGGTTCGGATATTTATATCGCGCCACACTTCCCACTGCCGGCCGACAAGGCGCGATTTGTCGGTGAAGCCGTCGCCATGGTGGTTGCGACCTCGATTGCGATTGCGAAGGATGCGGCGGAACGCGTTGAGATCGATTATGAGCCTCTGCCGGCAGTGACAAACACAGCGGACGCTGCCAAGGCCGACGTGCCACTCGTTTGGGAGGAAGCGCGGTCGAACGTGTGCATCGATGCCGAAGTGGGCGATGGCGCCGCCACTGAAGCCGCGTTTTCACGCGCCGAACACGTCGTTCGGCTGCAAACCTGGATAGAGCGTGTCACTGGCGTTCCCATGGAGCCGCGGGCAGCCGTTGGCGCATACGACCCGGAAACGAATCGCTACACGCTCTATGCAGGCAGCGGTGGCGTGGTACGACAGAAGCGGGAACTGGCTGCCATCCTCGACGTTCCAGAGGATGCGGTACGCGTCGTTGCACGGGACATTGGTGGCAATTTCGGAACCAAGAATGCGTTCTATCCGGAGTTCGCGCTCGTTGTGTGGGCGGCGAAACGCTTGGGCTGCCCTGTCAAATGGACCTGCGATCGCCAGGAAGCGATGTTGAGCGACTACCAGGGTCGCGACCTCGTCGTCGAGGCGGAACTTGCGCTCGACGCAGAAGGCAATTTCCTCGCGCTTCGCGGGTCGAACATCAGCAACATCGGCGCTCATTCGGTCTCCTATGTGCCGCTCATCAAGGGCGTGGAGATCATGTCAGCCGGTTACCGCATACCAGCCGCTCACTTCCGTGCACGCGCTGTGCTCAGCAACACGCCGCCGACCAATCCCTACCGCAGCGCGGGCAGACCCGAAGCGATGTTCGTCATAGAGCGGCTCATCGACCTAGCGGCCCGCGCGCACGGATTTGATCGAGTGCAGCTGCGGCGCCAGAACTTAATCCCACAGTCTGCGATGCCGTTCGCCAATCCGCTAGGCATGACATACGACAGTGGCGCGTATGAGAAGACCATGGATGCCGCGCTCGCGCTAGGGGAGTGGAACAATTTTCCAGCGCGGTGTGCCGAGGCACGCGCACGCGGCAAACTGCGCGGTATCGGTGTCGCCAACTACGTTGAAGCAACGACTGGAAACCCACGCGAGCGGGCCGAGATCACGGTGCAGCCGGAAGGCACCATCGACGTGGTCATCGGGACGCTCTCGAGTGGGCAGGGGCACGAAACGAGTTTCTCGCAGCTCATCGTCGACTGGTTCGGCGTTCCCTTCCAAGACGTTCGCATAATCACCGGCGATACGGACAAGGTTCCCGTGGGCGGCGGCTCGCACTCGGGCCGCTCGATGCGGCTCGCCGGCATCGTCATGGGAGAAGCATCCAAGGCCATCGTCGCAAAGGGGATCAGGATTGCTGCGCATCTGTTGGATACGAACGAGACTGAGGTCGAGTTCGCGAATGGACGATTCTCAGTGAAGGGAACAGACCGCTCGGTCGGAATCTTCGAAATTGCGGCGGCTGCGGCGCTCACGCGCGATGACCTGCCCGCCGATCTGCGTGGACCACTGAGTGCGGAAAGCGATCAGACGGTCCGTATCGCGGGCTTTCCTTTTGGAAGCCATGTATGCGAGGTCGAAGTGGATCCCGAGACAGGCGTCCTCGAGATCGTGCGCTACTCGGCCGTCGACGACGTCGGCCGCGCCGTGAACCCGCTCATCCTGCATGGTCAGACGCATGGCGGCATCGCGCAAGGCGTCGGTCAAGCACTGTTCGAGCATTGCTTCTACGACAGCGAGAGCGGACAGATGCTCTCCGCGTCCTTCATGGACTACGCCCTACCGCGTGCGGACGACCTACCTGCTTTCAGAACCGAGTTGAGCGAGGTACCCTCCCCGACGAATCCGCTTGGCATCCGAGCTGGTGGCGAAGGCGGTACGACCCCGGCCCTGGCGGTCGTCATCAATGCGATCGTGAACGCGATCGGTGTGAACCACATTGAGATGCCCGCGACTCCGGAGCGAATTTGGCGCGCAATCCGCGCGGCACTCAGCGACGCGCCTACAGCGCGAGAAAAGGACATTCAATGAACGACGCGCTTCTTGCTTCCCATGATGGTGCGATTCTTCGCATCACGCTCAATCGCCCCGATACAGGCAATGCGATGAGCGACGATACGGCGATTGAGCTGACCCGTCTCTTGGACGGCGCCGGCGAGACATCGCAGTTCGTCGTCTTACAGAGTGCAGGAACCGATTTCTGCGTCGGACGAGCGGCGATGATGCAAGCGCCAAGTGCCGGGCCGGCGGTGCGGCCCGAAGCGCTCGCGCGGCGGCATCAGACCGATGTCATCTTCAATTGCTACGGCGCGTTCCGGCGTTGCCCGGTCCCGATCGTCGCTGTGGTGCACGGGCGCGCGCTCGGTTTTGGCTGTGCGATGGCCGCGTTGGCGGACATCACGATCGCGAGCGACGCCGCCACTTTCCAGATCCCCGAAATGAGCAAGAACATCATGCCGACAATGGTGATGTCTGCGCTCGTCGACCGGGTCCCACGCAAGGCGATCAACTATCTCGTGTATTCGGGCGCCGTGATCGACGCGGCGCACGCACTCACGTTCGGCATCGTGAGCGAGGTCGTGCCTGCCGACCAGGTCGAGAACGCGGTGGTCGCGCTGTCAGCGGCGCTGCTGCACTCGCCGCGTGCAGCGTTGCTCGGCGTGAAGGAATACACCCGCTCTGCGCCCTCCATGGACGTTCAGGGCGCCGTGGACTTTGCGCGCAACCTGCACGCAACGATCAACTCATCAAGCGAAATGCGAAAATGAGGTCCCTGGACGAGGGGCGACATTCGTCGTCGAAAACGACGCAGGAGCACTGTACTAGTAAAGCTGCGGAACGTGCTGCAGGGAACGCTTCGTCCCGCGCCGCAACAGAACTTCACGACTTTAGAACCGAAGGAGGTATTCCATGTCCCTGAAAGTGTCCATGACCGTAAACGGCAAGCCCGTCACTGCCGAAATCGAGGAACGCACGCTCCTCGTGAACTTCGTCCGCGATCAGCTGCGCCTTACCGGCACGCACGTTGGCTGTGACACCGCGCAATGCGGCGCGTGCACGATCCACATGAACGGCAATGCAGTGAAGAGCTGCAACATGATCGCCATGCAAGCCGCGGGCGCGGAGCTCATTACGATCGAGGGCATCGCCCAGGCCGACGGCACGCTGCATCCGATGCAGGAAGCGTTCCGCGAGCATCACGGCCTGCAGTGCGGTTTCTGTACACCCGGCATGGTGATGAGCGCAATCGATCTGTTGAAGCGTCATCCGAACCCGAGCGAAGAGACCATCCGCGCGGAGCTCGACGGCAATCTGTGCCGTTGTACGGGTTATCACAACATCATCAAAGCGATAAAATCTGCGGCCGGAGCGACGGCCTGACCATAGAGCACTGGAGACACCGTATGTACCCATTCAAATATCGAAAGGCGGACAGCGTCGCCGATGCCGCGGCAGCGCTGGCAGCCAACAGTGAAGCGAAGCTGCTCGCAGGCGGCCAGACCCTGATCGCTTCGTTGAAGCTGCGCCTAAACGATCCGTCCCAGCTCGTCGATCTTGGCGAGCTTGCGGAGCTGAGCGGCATTAAGCTGAGCCGCAACAAGGTCAGCATTGGCGCGATGACGCGCCACGCGCAGGTGGCCGCCTCTCGCGAGGTGAAGCAAGCGATCCCCGCGCTCGCGTATCTTGCCGCCAGCATTGGCGATCGCATGGTGCGCACCATGGGGACGATCGGTGGCTCGATCGCGAACAACGATCCCGCGGCCGACTACCCGGCGAGCGTCGTCGGATTAGGCGCCACAGTGGTAACGAACCAACGAGAGATTGACGCGGACGACTTTTTCAGGGGCATGTTTGAGACAGCTCTGATGCCGGGCGAAATTATCACTCGGGTCGATTTTCCGATTCCTCGGCGTGCCGCCTACATCAAATTTAAAAATCAGGCGTCGCGTTTCGCGATCGTCGGCCTGTTTGTAGTCGACGCGGGCACTGGCGTGCGCGTCGCCGTGACCGGCGCGGCGCCATGCGTGTTCCGCGTGCCTGAGATGGAGAAAGCGCTCGCGGCCAGGTTTGCGCCCGAGTCCGTCGCAAATGTCACGATCGACCCTTCGAACTTGAACAGCGACTTACATGCATCGGCCGAGTACCGCGCGCACCTCATCACGATAATGGCGAAGCGCGCGGTGCACGCAGCAATGAATAGCGCGGCAGAATTTTCTTGAGGTGATGAAAATACCAAGCGATGAGTGCTCGCGGTAGTCGGCGGGGAGCGCTCCGTCCACCTTTACACGCAGCGATTTTGCCAATGACCTCGTGGCACGTCCATGGTGCTGGCGCATTAAGCGAAAGTGCGCATGCTTCGGACGCGCAAACATAAGGAAGAATATCGTAGTGCATGACATAGCGCCGCGCGACCGCATGCATCCGAAGCGACATCGCTTGACACTGGAGCAGAGGCGCACGATCGAGCGGGGTCTTGGCGACGCAGGCGTGCTGCTGATTGACCAAATGATGGCTTTGCGGCGCACCGCGACGAAGCGTACCTGCGTGCAGTGGCGCCGCTGATGACGCGGCACCGCAGATCGCTACGGTTGATTCCCGACATCGATACCGGCGATGTGTTCAAGCATTGCGATGTGGCCGGAGCCCCTTTAGTGCCGATCCTGGATGATCTGATCGGCATTGATCGCGGTTCGCTGGGCGTTCGTCATGCCGGCGTTTCCCGGTGGTTCTTGCGCTTAACGAGCGCACCAGCGCCAAGTACGGCGCGTGCGTCTTCGTCGAGCTGAACAGGCGTCGCACTATCCGCGGTCAGGACGGCATGTTCGTGGATAAAGCGACGTCCGCGGCGCGGGAACGCGCCGCTGCTGCGGGCGTCCGGAGCGCAGGGGGAGGCGCTTCTGTCTTCCCCTTTGATTTCCCTGTAATCGCACCACACTTCAAAAAAGAGGCTTTGAGTTTGAAACGAAAATCAATAGAAGCAGAGGAGACCTTAGTGAATCAAAGATCAATAAAAATCAGTGGAGAGTTTAAATTGAGATCATTAGTACCAGTTTTTCTAGCGGCGCTGGCGCCCGGCCTCGCGCTCGCACAGGCGGCCTCGTCAACGGGTGCCGTTGTGTATGGTCGCCTCGATGTCGCCGTCGATTCGGTCCGGTTTTCGGGTACACCGTCAGCGCCTTCCGCTTCGGCCCGATACTTGTCAACCGACACGTCGTATTGGGGCATTCGTGGCGCGGAAGACCTGGGCGCGGGGGCGAAGGCTTACTTCAAGCTGGAAAATGGCTTCAGCATCGATACGGGTGCGCTTGCCAGCACGAGCTCATTTTTTAACCGTGAAGCGTATGTCGGACTCAGCAACAACCTCGGCAGCCTGCAACTCGGCAGTCAGTATTCGCCGGCATTTTGGATTACGACAAAGGTCGATCCGTTTCAGCGTTCGGCCAACGCAGCGATACTCACTTTGATGCAGCAGAATGGCGGCAATCGGCAACGCGGTTATCGCTTGCTGCAGGATAACGCGATCCAGTATATTTCTCCGACTTTCGGCGGGATGACTGCGCGGGCACTGGTCGGGCTGAGCGAACGCTCGGCCGCGCCCAAAGATCTGGGCTCGTTTAACTCCGCAAGCGTTGACTATGGCCGTGGCGCCTTCTACGGAGGTCTGAGTTACGAAGACGAACAGGTAGCCACCGTGCCGGCGGGCGGAGCAAGGTCCAAAAAGACCTATACGCTCGGCGCAACCTACGATTTCCGGGTCGTGAAGGTGTATGGCTACATGCTGCGCAATACGCTCGCGGGCAATCAAGACGTTGATGGCTATCTGGCGGGTTTGACTTTCCCGATAGGCAAAGGCACGATCCGTACGTCGTATGCGGCCGTGAAGGTGGATAACACACCCGGCAGCAAAGCCACCGTAACGGGTTTAGGTTACACGTATGATTTGTCCAAGCGCACCACGCTTTACACGTCGTATGCGCGCATGAACAACGGAGCGGCGGCTAATTTCGGGCTCTGGCCGAGTTCGAAGACGTATGGTCCGGCGCCAAGCAGCAGACCAGCCGCAGGACAAGACATAAATAGCTTCGAAGTCGGCATCCGCCACTTCTTTTAAGCGGCGCGCGCAATAACTCGGCTTCATTGGCGCGGGTGCGGAAAACGGGCCTGCAATGGCGTGCGGCCTGGTTTCTTGCACTTGGCGATCGCCTCCTCCGAGGCCTTTGCTTGGTCCGGCGTTTCAGCCACCGGTGCGGCGTCTGCGCGTTCTGCTTCATTGAACCGGCCACCCTGCAAACCGGACTTCGCGCTATCGGGCGCAACACACTTGCGCTGCGTCGGCCGGAATTGTTCTTCCACTGAATGGATACGTTGCTGCAGGACGGCGATTTGTTCGTGTTAACGGGCGGACGCGGCTGCCTTGGCTTCGGGTTCGCGAATGTAGGCGCGCGGTAAGGGCGGCAGGTCTTTGAGGTGGTCGTCGGCAATGTTCATGACGCTACATTACAGAAACGATTGCCGAGTTGGGTTGGCGTCCCGGACGTCTTTTTGAACTATTTTTTAGCGGACCGCGTGCCGTGCCATCGTTTGCTTGATCGCGCGCTCGATATCGGATGCGTCGAGCATGCGCTGTGCTTCGTTCCGGAGGTGGCGTGATGCTTCGTCGGTGCCAGCCCACGGTTCGTCTGTGCCGGCCCGCTGCGCCGACTGTCGCGCTGCTGCTGCACGAGTTGCGCCACCTGCAGCGCATGGCCGAGCCGCTTGTTCTCGACGATCGCGCCCTGGTCGACCTCCGGTAGCGATCGTAATAGGGCAGGGCGATGCCGTCCCCGCGCAACTCGATCCGGCCGTCCGGGTACTCATACACCTCAATGTACTTTCCGATCAGCTTGCGCGTCATAGGTGCGTCCGCCAGCAGGTACATCGTTTTCGCATACTGCAGCGTCAACACATGCGACACCTTGCGCGGCTCGCGCCAGGTAAAGATAAGATCCAGCTCTTCGTCGTGGCGCACCAGCCGGTGGGCATCAAAGTCATTGCGCGGCGGTTTCGCAAAGCGCCGGTTGTAGTCGGCGATAAATGTGGGAGCATACGCATTGGCGGCCGCCATCGTCGAGATCTGTTCCAGCCTTAACTCCTTGACCAGCCGGTCCTGAAGTGTCAAATGCGCGCGCTCGACTCGCCCCTTGGCAGAACTCGTGTTGGCGCAAATGATGCCGATATTCAGCTCATACAACGCGCGCCCAAACTGCGTATAGCCATCGCCGCCAGCCGGCTGCTTCTGGTTCACGCGAAAGATGCCGGCCTTGTCGCTGTAGAACGTCTGCGGCTTGCCATGCTGTTGCAGGTAGGCGTGCGTCGCCTCGAAATAGCTGAACGTGGATTCCGACGGCGTGAAGTGCAAATACATCAACCGACTGGTCGCATCATCGACATAGACGAGCAACGTGCACTTCGGTGCGCGGCTCTCGAACCAGGCGTGGTCACTGCCGTCGATTTGCACCAGTTCTCCCAGGCAGTGCCGACGATTGCGCGGCTAGTAAATCGATGGCGGGCGCTGCTTGCGCGGAATCCACAAGCCGGCCTCGGTCATCAACTTGCGCACGGTTTCCTTGGCGAGCGTGACCCCATGGTGTTCGCGCAGCTTCTCGCTTGCCAGCGTGGGTCCGAAGTCGGAATAGCGCTCCCGAATGATTGTCAGCGCAATGTCGGCCAAGCCTGGCGGTAATTGGCGATGGCCCGGCTGGTCCCGTTGATGGGACACCAGTCCGGTCACACCTTCGCGCCGGTAGCGCTGCACAAGGCGGTTGACTTGGCGCTTGGTCAGCTGCAGCCGGCTAGCTGCCGTGGACGCCCTTAAATGGCCGTCAATGACGGCCTGGATCGTCTTGAGCCGGTCGATTTCGCGCATGCTCATGGTGATGCTCTCCACGCGGGCCATGACGCAACTCCTTAAACACCGGGGAAGAAGGCGTCCAGCATCGTCCGACCACAAATGCTTGTCATCGGAATCGGACAGTGGGACATTCTGATTTGGCTAGTTCGAGACATTCTAATCTAGCCACTACACGTCGTCGGACGTATAACTTGCCTTATGTAAAATTAGATGAAAAGCCGCCACGCGCAAGGAGTCGACGAATTACCCGCATCGCCCATTCCCGCCCGGGCCGCAAGAGTTGGCCCGACTAACGAATTCAACATCGCGAAACTGACCGTCCCAGTTGTCCGGTGCGACTAGTCTATGGGCGACGGGTGCGGCCTGAGTTAAATACTCAATGCCGCCGTTCTCAGTTTGGTGCGCCGTACTGTTCGACCTTTTGCCAGAATTGATGCCACCGCGCGGACGTCATTAGGAGGGCGCGCAAGCTGAGAATGGCTTGTGCCCCGTTGTCTTTCCAGCGCATGCCCGCGCACCATAAGCGCTGTTTGATCAAGGTTTTGCACGCCGCTTCGGTCACCCACAGGCGTGGACAACTCGATCAGCAGGAGACGGCGCGAAGGGGCCGCGTCTGTATGACTGGGTGCGCATTCCGTTGCTGTCATGGCAAATGCCGGGGGAACGATGGTTGCTACTGCTAACACCCGAGGTGAGCCAGGTCGTAAGTCCTGGCCACGGTGACCGCCAAGGTAATGATGGTCCGCCTGCGGAGATGAGCAGATTCCTGTGCAGATTTCGCTGAGTTATTACAAGTGCACTCTCTTGCATAGGTGTCCTCCTCTGTTGACGACACATACCAACGAAACCGCTTCGGTTCGTCCCTGCCGGCCGATTCACTCGTTTCGCTTAATAATTGTTGATACGGGTCGCCTTGTAGAACTTTTCGCTCGTGACTTGGATAAGGGCGTGAAATTTCCTCTCTTTTTGCACGGTTTCTACATTGTCCAGAATGCTGAACGTATAGTCGCCGTGTTTCTTGATCGTTTTTTCGTCGAGAGATTTCATCCGGTCGAGTTGACGTTCGGCGTCCTTGATGTCGGCCGCACTTGCCGACTTCGAATTCTCCTGAACTTTGATCATGGTTTCGAGATCATTAATCATCTGCTGGTAGTGGGGCGCGAACTCGTAATATTCGCGGAACTCCTCCGTGGGTTTCGGGTCTTTCAGTACCGTACACAGAAGCTGCAGAAGCTGTCGTCTTTCTTGCTCAATCATCTGATCGCTTTCTGCGTGCTTCGCATAGGCATCCTCAGGGGTTTCAATAAGCCTGCCGCCCGCATAGTATCTAGGCTGCTCAAAAATCTTTGCCTTGTCATGTGCAAGAGCGTCGAGCCTTTGCAGAATACTGTCTACGAACGAAATCGCATTTTTATGTGTTATTTGACTAAAACTGCGTATGCCCTTTGTATAGGTCTGCCCACCATCGTGGTAAATCCATGTATGTCGTATGGACTTACCCGTACGGTATACGTCAACGCTGGCGGCCATGCCGTCATTCAAGGCTATTCGAAACCCGTCTACCATTTCATCGCTGTCGGGTAGATCGAAGTCCTTCAGTTTCAAGGCCAGCTGCCCAAGAAACCCCTGGAGACTGAGCTTGTATTCATTGCCTTTGACCCGCCTTTCTTCGGTCAGGGAACCCTGCTTTTCGTTCCATTTTATTTTCCTCTGCGTCCATTCGGCTTTCGTTCCCGTGGCCACACTACCGATCATTCCTTTACCGACGCCAAAGCTTACGCCCGCCGACACAGTTTGCCTGGTGATGGTTTCTTTACTGTTAAGAAAACCTGCCGAAACGTCATCAAACTCATGCATGATTTTCTTCACAATGTCCTGGTCGCTGGGATCCGGCGGATTGACCCAAGCACCCCCGTCGGCGACCGTCGGATTGTTATCCGGATCCATCATTTTTCGGGTTAGGCGTCCCAGTTGTTTGTTGCGAACGTCGTCGCTGTCTACCCCCGAAAATACACGACGAAATCGATAAAGAAAGCCCTCTTTTCTGACAACTTCCGCGTCGAATGGTGTGACTTTGACGCCTGCCGCAATGCCAGGCATCTCTTCCGACGCTTCCCTGAACCCGAATGCGTACCGCACACCTACGCCAATCTTTGCTCGTGGCGCGCTTATTTTCCCGCCGCCCAAGGTCGAACCGCCTGTCCCTGTTCCGACTTGCATGTACGCGTGTTTGCGATGCGACGCGCCCACCTCAAGAGCGAAACCGATACCGGCCCCGGCCCCGACTAACCACTGGCTTAACAAGTACTGGATGCCAGATAGTTTGAATCCCACCAAGCCGCCATCCGACATCTCGATCGAATGACCTAGTTTTTGCCGACGGATGATGTCTTCAAACAGCTCTGCTGCCTCGGTATAGCTGAGTTCTGTCAGGTTCCTGCCAGCATGGCGAAACTCTTCGACCCTTTCGGCGAGCACTCGATTTACCCCGTCCATGAATTGATCCCAAACGGGCTGCGGACACCCCGGCGGAGGCGGAACTGCAGCGGGTGGAGCTTCAGCGGCTACAGGAATGAGATCTTCTTCTGCAGCCACCTCGTTCCAGAGCTGCTCCGTAACGATCCGATCAGACTGTGGCAGGTTCCAGCCTAGCAGGTTAGGAACTTCGGCAAGTGCGACAGGTGCGACAGGTGCAGCGGGAACGGCAGTTCCGGCAGCTGCGACAGGTGGGGCGGGAACGGCAGTTCCGACGGCTGCGACAGGTGGGGCGGGAACGGCAGTTCCGACGGCTGCGACAGGAGCGGCAGTTCCAGCAGCTGCGACAGGAGCGGGAGGTACGGCAGTTCCAGCTCCCACCCGAGTCCTATAGCCGTCCACGGCGCCAGCCGCCCTTTCTTTGACTTGCTCGTTGTTCAGTTCTCGGTTGATCAGGGGAGCTAACTCCTCTGGACCTCCCACCTCGCTCCCCCATTCCACCAGCCTTCGCGGGCTAAGCTGCACATTCTCATTACCGCCGGGTGCTCCTGAGCGAGCCAGCATCCGGTCAATCGCGTCCCGCGTCGCCCGGGTTTGTGCGGCTTTGCCACCCACGAACATCTCATATACTCTTTCCTTTGCACGTTCCACGTCATAGCTGCTTAGCGGGTTACCCTCGTTGTGGCGGGTTATTTGCAGGTGAATACCGTTGGTTTTGTCATTGAAACGGTACTGGTGATGGAGTATTGAGAGCCTAACCATCTGTTGTATTACTGCTGCCGGCGGATCGTTCTCGACGGCCGGGGTGCCCGCCTTTGGGTGACCAACAGGGTATGTTGTTGAACACAGAGGCGTACGCGGATCCTCAGGCGTCGCTCCGGGGCGGCCGT
>JAQGMD010000108.1 GCA_028292565.1 Burkholderia sp.
CAGCGAGAATGCCATTGCGCTATACACGTAGCCCTTCGGCACATGGTGTCCGACGCCCTCGGCTATCAGCACCACCGCAACGACCACGAGGAAGGACAACGCCAGCATCTTGATGGTCGGATGTGCCGACACGAAACGTCCGATCGGACCGGCGAAGAACATCATCAATGCAACCGATGCAACCACTGCGGCAATCATGACGGTAACGTTATCGACCATGCCCACCGCGGTAATGATCGAATCGAGCGAGAACACCAGGTCAATCACCATGATCTGGAGGATGACGGCGGCGAACGTCGCCTTCACCGCGCTGGAAGCTGTGCCTTCAGCGCCTTCGAGCGATTCATGGATTTCACCGATACTTTTCCACAGGAGGAACAGGCCGCCGAGGATCAACACCAGGTCCCTGCCGGAAATTTCTTCACCCCATACCGGTATGGTGAACAATGGCGCGGTCATGCCAACTATCCACGACAGGATCAACAGCAAGCCGATACGCATGAACATGGCCATGAACAGACCGATCCGTCGCGCAACTTCCCGTCTTTCGGGTGGCAGTTTATCCACCAGGATGGAAATAAAGATGATGTTGTCGATGCCGAGGACCAGTTCGAGTGCGGTCAGTGTGGCAAACGCGATCCAGATTTGCGGATCGGCGAGCAGTTCCATCATGTGGGATTCTCCTTATTGGTTGGGGTTTGATTCAAAACGTGGAAGCAAGTGTCATTCCACTGGACAAAAAGAAGGGCGCCACGTGTGAGCGTGACGCCCTCGGATCAGTTAATACCGCTTTACTGCGACCGCTTTACTGCGACCGCTTTACTGCGGCACGGCGATGCTTATTCTTTGCTTGCAAAACCCAGCAGGTGCAACAGGCTGGTGAACAGGTTGAAGATCGACACGAACAGGCTGAGTGTGGCCATCACATAGTTAGTTTCGCCGCCGCGCACGATGTTATTCGTCTCGTAGAGGATCATACCGGACATCAGCAGCACGAACACTGCGGAAACCGTCAACGACAATGCAGGAATGCTGAAGAAGATCGCAGCGAGTCCGGCCAGGAACGCGACCAGGACACCGACAGTCAGGAACCCGCCCATGAACGACAGGTCGCGTTTCGTGGTCAGCGCATACGCCGACAGCGCCATGAAGATTGCAGCGGTGCCGCCGAATGCCAGCATTACCGTTTGCGCGCCGTTAGGCAGGCTCAGGTATCGGCTGATGATCGGGCCGAGCGTGTAGCCCATGAAGCCCGTCAGCGCAAACAGGAACACCACGCCCAGGCCGCGGTCACGGTTTTTGTTGACCAGGAACAGCAGGCCGAAGAAACCGAGCATCGTGATCAGGATGCCGGGATGCGGCAACCGCAATGCGGCCGACGCACCGGCCGTGATCGCGCTGAAAGCCAGCGTGATCGACAACAGCATGTAAGTATTGCGCAGCACCCGGTGCGCCGAGGCGTCGATGACGCTCGTTGCGCCGCGTGACTGCGCGCCATACAGCGAAGTGTAACGATCATTCATATTGAATTCCTTTTAGCAAAATCTATAGCAAATAGCAGAGGTAAAAAAGCGGTGATCCGGCGGTTTTGCCGCGACCACTTGCGGGCAAGTCATGCAGGGCACGCCCGCGGTCGACATTTTGTGATTCTGTGCATCGGAATCTCCCTCGTTTGTGAGACACCCTGCATCATAAGTGCTGGCAGATTCTTAAAAAAGCGAAGATAATGGAACTGTCACTTCGCAAAATACGAACAATGAAATCCACCAACCTCAATTATCGCCACCTCTACTACTTCTGGATCGTTGCCAAGGAGGGCAGCGTGACCCGCGCAGCCGAGCGGCTGGACGTGGCGGTCCAGACCATCAGCGCGCAACTTGCGTTACTGGAGCAAGCGGTCGGCAAGGCGCTGCTCGCGCCGCAGGGGCGCCGCCTGGTCCTGACCGAAGCGGGCCGGGTGGCATTGTCCTATGCGGACCAGATTTTCCTGTTGGGCGAGCAAATGCAGGAGGTGCTGGGTGAGGCAGATATCGGCCGCACCATGCGCCTGACCGTCGGGCTGTCCGATTCGCTGCCGAAGCTGATTGCGTCGCGCGTGCTGGAAGCCGCGCTGCACCTGCCCGAGCGGGTCAAACTGGTTTGCCATGAGGATGATTTCGAATCGCTGCTTGGAGACCTGTCAGTCCATAAGCTCGACGTCGTGCTGACCGACCGCCCGATTCCGTCGGGAACGACATTGCGTGCTTTCAGCCATTTGCTCGGAGAAAGTGAAATCGCATTGTTCGGCACACCCGAGCTGGCGGCGCGCTACCGTCCGAACTTTCCTGCCAGCCTGCACGGCGCACCCATTCTGCTGCCGACGCGCAACCATGTGATCCGCGGCCGCCTTGACCACTGGTTCGAACTCAAGGAAGTGAGGCCGGACGTGGTCGGCGAGTTTGACGACAACGCGCTGCTCAACACCTTCGGCCGCAGCGGCATGGGCTTGTTCCCGGCGCATTCCGCGTTAGCCAAGGACGTGGAAGAGCAGTTCGGCGCAGTGCCGGTCGGGGACCTTCAGTTGCGCGAACAGTTTTACGTCATCTCGAACGAGCGGAAAATCAAGCATCCGGCCGTGGAAGCGATCCTGTCTGAAGTGCACGCCAAGGTATTTACCAAGTAACGTCATCCGGGCAGAGGCTCTTCAGGCGTCACCACCGAGTTATTTTCGGTGCGCGACGTTTTAACGGCGGCGAGGAAAAAAGCGAGCGAGATGGCGGATATCAACAGCAGCACGGCGAGCAGCGGATACGGAGACGGGCTGAGCTGCAGGACCACAGCAGCGGCCAGCGGGCCGGCGGCTTTCGCTATCAGTGCCGGTCCGGCGAGTGCGCCGGAAATCGCGCCGTAGTTCTCTCGTCCGAACAATGCCTGCGGCACGGTGCCGCGTACGATGGTCAGGATGCCAAGGCTGATGCCGTACAAGATGCAGAACATGGCGACCGCCCACTGGCGCACGCCCAGGAACATCAATGCGAGCAAGGCAGCGGGTAGCAACGAAAACGTCACCTTGCCGACGTTTTGCGGTAGCGCGTGCCTCGCGAAAGTCATCTCGCCGATGCGGCCTGCGACTTGCATGGGGCCGATCAGCGTGGCCAGAAATACCGCCGCCACAATCGGATGTCCGAATCGCTCCAGCAGCGGGATCAGGTGCACCGA
Source organism: Burkholderia sp. (assembly GCA_028292565.1). The sequence continues at coordinate 3,199 of JAQGMD010000108.1, forward strand.
CACGGCCGAGAAGATGAAGCTGTTGGCAGAGAATGCGAATGCCAGGTTCCAGAATACGGGGTGTCGAACGGCTTCCTTCAGCGTGTAGTTTTTCGAAGCATGTGCGTTGTCTGCGCGGACCATCCGCTGCCTGCGCGGAACCAGCAGCGCATGCAGTGGCATGCACAGCACCAGTTGGGCGACGCCGTAGATCATGAAGGTGTCGCGCCAGCCGACCATGCCGTTGAGTTTGAGCGTGAGCGGCCAGAACACGGTGCTGGCAAGGCCGCCGAACAAGGTGACGGTCGAAATGCCGCGACGGGCATTTTGTAAAAACTCCCGGTTGATGGTGGCGAACGCCGCTTCGTACAACACCATGGCCATGGCCACGCCGAGCAGGGTCCAGGCTGCGAAGTAGTGGATGGCTGTATGCGCTGTCGCCAGCGCGATGAAGCCTGCGCCGCCGGCCAGCGAACCGGCGCCCATCACGGGGCGGCCGCCATAGCGATCAAGCAGCATCCCGGCGGGAGTGGCAACAAGTCCGGCCACCAGCAGACTCCATGAATAGGCGCCGAACACGACTTCCGCGCGCCAGCCGAGCTCACGCTGGATGTCCGGCGCAAGAATGGCAAAGGCGTAGTAAAGCGAGCCCCACGACACCACCTGTGTGAATGAAAGAATGCTGATGATCTTCCACGGCGCCTGTGCGGTCGTCATGCTGGCCTGGTCCGGTATGGTCAATGATGCGCCGCGTACGCAGCCGGTCCATTATGCCTCGTGGCGTCCGCGGCTGCATTCTGCCGGCAAAGAATCGATCGTGCATAATGCCCCTATCGCCCCTATCGCCCCTATCGTGCCCGCAATCGCGCCATCCCCTCGCAGGTATTGATGAAGGTCCGCATTTATCTCGCGCTGATGGTTATGGCCATCCTCGTACCCGTCATCGTCTTCCCGGCAGCCGCACTCAATATGCTGTTGCGCGCGGAACGTGAGGCCGCGCTGCGCGGTGCGCGTGAAACGGCGCGCGCAACCGCGGTCGCAGTCGATCGGGAACTCGACAACGCCAGGACGGCGTTGCGCCTGCTCGGCACCTCACGGTACCTTGCGCAAGAGGACTGGGAAGGCTTTTACGGACAGGGGTCGGTAGCCCAGGCGGACAAGGGGACATGGGTCACCCTGCTTGAACCCGATGGCCGGCAGGTCATCAATACCGACCTGCCCTTCGGTACGCCGCTGGCGCCGGTCACCTATCCCGCTCTATTGCGGCAACAGATGAAAGCTGAAAAACCGGTGGTGTCGGATTTGCTGACGGACCCCGTCGATGGCCAACACCTGATCGATGCCCGGAAGACCGATATCGACCACGGCGACATCGGGTTGCTCCGCGAGCGCGATACGCATACCCGCAGTCCCATCGGCAGCCTCATGCACGTGATAACCGCAAAGCGCGAGGATGGACGACAGCGTCTGGCGGCCGCGGCGCCCTGGGTCGTTTTCTCTGCGCCGACAGGCGTCGCCAGCAACGGCAGCCGCACAGTGCACGTGCTGCCCTGACCGGTGCCTGCGCTCTGCCCCGACACTGTGCCGCCATGCAGTGACACAAGCCGCCGCACCAGCGACAGTCCGATCCCAAGTCCGCCCTGCGACGGTCGAGTTGCGCGGGGCCCTGGACAAACACATCGAAGACATTCGATAACAGTTCCGCCGACAGGTCGCACGGCAGCACGTGACGCGGACGGCGCTCGGCGCATCGGGCTGATCGCCCTTACCGGTTACGGGCAGGCGGAAGACAAGGAGCGCGCGTTGAGCGCCGGTTTTGACCTGCATCTGACAAAGCCGGTCGAAGTCCAGCACCTGATCGAAGCGATCGCGAAAGTGCAGTGAGCCGCCTGATCAAACAAGCCAAAAGAGTAAGATAAACACTCGGAACGATAGCGGAAGTCGCGCGTTGATTCCCGGAAAAAAACGAAGTGCGGAGTTTGCTATGTACATGGTGTATTGGACAGTTTTCGATAACGAAACAAAATACCCTCATGCGAAAGAGTTCGGCTCGGACGCCATGATGGCGGCGATGCGGTTCATGGAAGAACTCCGGTTAAAGCAGAGGGAAGGCAAAGCCATCGCTTTCATCACCATGTCATCGGAAAATCCGCAGTCCGTTGGCCACCCGGGCGTGGCGGAACCGGGGCCCGATTACAACTGGAAGAAACGCAGGCGCTAGAGCAGTTTCAGCCTGACTGTGCGGGTAGCGAAGCGGTCTGCCGAGCTGATCGGAGGCGAGTGCAAGGCGCCGAGCGGAGGCAGGG
>JAQGMD010000160.1 GCA_028292565.1 Burkholderia sp.
TAAGTTGATGCCGTCAGCCAGCTCCGGCAGGTCGAAGGTGTAGCGCGCCCGGCCCGAGTTGACGTCGGTGCCGACCAGGCCCAGCAGCAGGCCGAGGATGACCATGCCGATCGCGTTGAGCAAGGAGCCACTGGCCAGAACGACCGAGGCGACCAGGCCCAGCACCATCAGGGAGAAGTATTCGGCGGGGCCGAATTTCAGCGCCAGTTCGGCCAGCGGCGGCGCGAACAGTGCCAGCAGGACGGTGGCAACCGTGCCGGCGAAGAACGAGCCGAGCGCGGCGATGGCGAGTGCCTTGCCTGCGTGGCCCTGACGCGCGAGCTGGTAGCCGTCGATCGCAGTGACGACGGAGGAAGACTCACCGGGCAGGTTCACCAGGATGGCTGTAGTCGAGCCGCCATATTGGGCGCCGTAGTAAATCCCCGACAGCATGATCAGGGATGTGATTGGCGGGAGTGCGAAGGTGGCGGGCAACAGCATCGCAATCGTCGCCACCGGTCCGAGGCCGGGCAGTACGCCGACGGCGGTGCCGAGAAACACGCCTACGAGACAGTAGAACAGATTGGTTAAGGTGAGGGCGGTGTCAAACCCCAGCGCCAGAAAATTCAGGACTTCCATTTACATCCCCTCCTCAGGAACCGAACCATGAACCGAGGATGGGCATCGGAACGCCCAACCCCAACACGAACACAACTGAGCAAAAGATCGTGCCGCCGATTGCCAGCAGTACGGAAGACTTCCACTCGAACTGTGGGCTTGCATAGGCGCTGACCATCACCATCACCGGAACGGCGATTACCAGTCCTGCGCCGCGCAGCAGGAAACCGAATAGCACGACAGCCGCCAGAACCAGCAGCGTTTCCTTGATGGCGAATTTCCCGAGCGGCTCACCCTTGCGGATAAAAGAGCGTATGAGTGCGGCCAGGCCCAGCAGCGCGAGCAAACCGCCCAGCACGGTGGGGAAATAGCCCGGACCCATTCTGCCGGCGCTGCCCATCGTGTATTCCTGCCCGATGAGGACGGCGCCCAGCCCTATGATGGTAAACATGACCCCAGACCAGAACTCCATGGGGTTGCGGATTTGTAGCGACACGATGCTGCCTCCTTCTGATTGATTTAACGATTCTTTTTTATGCTCACTGGCACGGCGCAAGGTTATCCGTCGTTTCTTGCGAAAGCCTGAAGTGCCGCTGACAACTTGCTGACGCGGCCTGCGGATTTCACGTATAGACGCGTCTTCGCTGGGAGCCCCTCCTCGCGGAGACGGGGATGTCGACGTCGCTCCCATAGTCGTCCCGTGCGCATAGCGCACAAAGGCCGCTCTTCGCCCTTGCGTACAATCCAACCGCACAATCTCCTGCGAAAATAGTCTCTGCCCGGGCCACCCGTCGCGGGCGAAGCAATTTCTAAAAACAAGGAGCAAAGATTGACAGAGTCAGAAAAGAAGAACGCGGTTGACGGGAAGCGCCGCGCAGTAATGAAAGCTGGTTTTGCGTTGCCGCTTGCGGGCGGCATGATAAGTGGATGCAGTACCGTAGCAACGGGGACGCAAACCAGTATGGGAACGCAATCGAGTATGGGGACGCATATCAAAGACGCCGCCCCACTTTCGGCGGTGGAGATAGTCCGGCACGTAACAGATGGTTCACTGAGCGCGGAGAAGCATGCATCCGACATGCTTGCGCGGTATGAAGCGACACGCGTGATCAACGCCTTCACATGGATCGACAAACAGAAGGTGCTCGAGCAAGCGCGCAACATCGATCTGATGCGGAAGAAAGGTCAGAAGCTCGGCCCGCTGGCCGGCGTGGCCGTGGCGATGAAGGACAATATCGATACCGTCGGTTTCCCCACTACCGGCGGCACGCCTGTGCTCAAGAATAATTTCCCGCAGAAGAATGCGCCTTTCGTCGAGCTGTTGTTCAACAACGGCGCCTACCTGTTCGGCAAAACCAATATGCATGAGCTGGCCAAGGGCGCGACCTCCAGCAACATGGGCTATGGCCCGGCACGCAACCCGATCGATCCGAAGCGGATACCAGGCGGATCGAGTGGCGGGTCCGCAGCTGCGCTGGCTGCGAACATCGTTCCGATTGCGCTTGGCACCGACACCGCCGGCTCGGTGCGTATTCCGGCGGCATTGTGCGGCGTCGTCGGTTTCCGCCCCTCTGTCAACGGGCGTCGCAAACTTTACTCCGACCGCGGCGTGCTGCCGCTGACACTGGATTTCGATACCATCGGGCCGATGGCGCGCAGCGTGGAAGATGTCGCACTAATCCATTCAGTAGCCACCTCAAGGGCACCGCAGAAAGCGGCTTCGCTCAAGGGAATGCGGATTGGCATTCCACGTTCTTATTTTTATGAGGCGCTCGAACCCGAAGTGCAGCGCGTTACCGAGCAGGCTCTGCGAAAACTGCGCGACGCCGGTGTGGTGCTGGTCGAAATCGACCTCGGCGACTTCGCACGCTCCGCCAGCAAATTGTTTGTGCAAACCATGGAAGTATCGGTGCGCAAAGACCTGGAGGACTATCTCGCCACCCGCAAGACGCGCTACGACGCATCTGATATCGTCAACAGCATCGTGAGCCCTGACGTGAAGGCGTTTTACCAGCGGCTTTCCTCTATCAAGGCAACGCCGGAGAGCGTGCATCACATCCGCAATGTGGCGCGGCCTCAGCTGGTGCGCTCCTATGAGGAAGCATTGAGGGAGAAAGGGGTGAACTTCATTGCGTTTCCTACCGAGCCTATCGCCGCGCCGTTGGTGAGGGAAGGCGGCGACGTGGCCGAAGATCCGCGTGGCAAGCGCGATCCGCAGGCGCTGGCCTTGATTCGGAATACTTGTACGGCTGGTATTGTGGGTGCGCCAGGGATGAGCATTCCGACGGGGCGCACCGCGGAAGGACTGCCGGTAGCGCTGGAGTTCGATGGAGTGCATGGGAGTGACAACGGGTTGATTGCGCTGGGGCTGGCTGTGGAGAAGGCGCTGGGGGTGTGAATTGGTAGGTGTTCACATTTAAACAGGCGGGAGATGTCCCTTCCCAGGTACAGCTCGTCAGGCGGAAAGCGTAGACAAGCTGGTAAAAAAAAACAATAACGGCCGCATCACGCGGCCGTTCGAAGAGCAGCGCCGCATGACCTTGGAAAAAGCTCCGGCGATCCGCTGGCCACGGGCGGTTGTCCTCCATTTGCAGCTGATTGCTTCAAAAGTGCATCCTCGCGAGGATGCCCCACCCGCGTCAAATCATCGTTCGAAAGGCGCGAAGGTACCGTCTGCTTCAAGAAAAAGATTCGGCTTCAGAAAAATGCTTATGTTGAGGCATCCATTCGGTGAGTGCGCGATATGCCGGCTTCCCGCCGGCCTCGCGACGTAATTGCCGGCAGTGACTTCGCCTTCGTGATCGACCAGGCTACCTTCCAGGACAAACGTCTGCTCCAACGCCGCATGCTCATGATATGGCAGCTGCGCGCCCG
>JAQGMD010000164.1 GCA_028292565.1 Burkholderia sp.
GTGGGCGACAACGTGACCTTCGAGATACGCCGGGCCGGTGACGGCATGTTCGAGATCACCACCATCGCGCCCGCAGCGGGAGTAGCGACGAAATGATCGCCAAACTGATCCGCTGGTCGATCGCCAAACGCTTCCTGGTGTTGCTGGCAACGGTAATGATCACCGCCTGGGGAATCTGGTCGCTGATGCGCACGCCGCTCGATGCGATCCCTGACCTGTCGGATGTGCAAGTCATCATCCGCACCACCTATCCCGGCCAGGCGCCGCAGATCGTCGAGAACCAGGTCACCTATCCGCTGACCACCACCATGCTGTCAGTGCCGGGCGCCAAAACGGTACGGGGCTATTCGTTCTTCGGCGATTCGTTCGTCTACATCCTGTTCGACGATGGCACCGACCCGTACTGGGCACGATCGCGGGTACTGGAATACCTGAACCAGGTGCAGTCACGCCTCCCGCCGCAAGCGAAAGCCGCACTCGGGCCTGACGCGACCGGTGTCGGCTGGGTGTATGAGTATGCGCTCGTCGACCGGAGTGGCAAGATGGACCTGTCGCAACTTCGTGCATTGCAAGACTGGTTCCTGAAGTACGAGCTGAAGGCGGTGGCAAACGTGTCCGAAGTCGCGAGCCTGGGCGGCATGGTGCGGCAGTACCAGATCGTGCTCGATCCCGACAAGATGCGAGCTTATAACATTCCGCACGCGTTGGTCATCGAAGCGGTGCAAAAGGCCAACCAGGAAACCGGCGGCTCGGTGCTGGAACTGGGTGAAGCCGAGTACATGGTGCGCGCGTCCGGTTACCTTCAATCGCTCGATGACTTCCGCAAGATTCCCTTGATGACTACGGACGCCGGTGTCTCAGTGCGCCTGGGCGACGTCGCGCGCATCCAGATCGGGCCGGAAATGCGGCGTGGTATCGCGGAGCTCAATGGCGAAGGCGAAGTCGCCGGCGGGATCATCGTGATGCGGTCCGGAAAAAATGCGCTGGAAACTATTGAAGCCGTGAAGGCCAGGCTGGAAGCGCTAAAGCCGAGCCTGCCGCCCGGCGTCGAAATCATCCCGACCTATGATCGATCGATCCTGATCGAACGCGCGGTGGACAACCTCGTAGAGAAACTGTTCGAGGAATTCATTGTGGTCGTGATCGTCTGCGCAATCTTCCTGTTCCATATGCGCTCCGCCTTCGTCGCGATCGTCACGCTGCCGATCGGCATCCTGGTAGCGTTCATCGTCATGTACTACCAGGGCGTCAATGCCAATATCATGTCACTCGGCGGCATCGCGATTGCGGTCGGCGCAATGGTCGATGCCGCCGTGGTGATGATCGAAAATGCGCATAAGCATATTGAAGCCTGGAACCATGCGCACCCCAACGACAAACTGCAAGGCGAGGAGAGGTGGCGAGTCATTGGCGACGCTGCTGCCCAGGTCGGCCCGGCGCTGTTCTTCTCGCTGTTGATCATCGTGCTGTCGTTCATTCCTGTGTTTACTCTTGAGGCGCAGGAAGGGCGGCTATTTTCGCCACTGGCGTTCACCAAAACCTATGCAATGGCCGCCGCCGCCGGCCTGGCGGTAACGTTGATTCCGGTACTGATGGGTTACCTGATCCGCGGTCGCATTCCCGACGAACAAAAGAATCCGCTGAATCGCTTCCTGATTACGATCTATCGTCCATTGCTGGACGCGGTCCTGCGCTTCCCGAAGACGACGTTGCTGGCAGCCGGCTTGATTGCCGCAATTACGCTGTGGCCGATGGCTCGCCTCGGCGGGGAATTCATGCCGCCGCTGGATGAAGGCGACTTGCTGTACATGCCGTCGGCGCTGCCGGGCCTGTCGGCAGGCAAGGCATCGGAATTATTACAACAGACGGACCGCCTGATCAAAACGGTACCCGAAGTACACAGCGTGTTCGGCAAAGCAGGGCGGGCGGACTCCGCAACGGATCCGGCGCCGCTGGAGATGTTCGAGACAACGATTCAGTTCAAGCCACGCGACCAATGGCGTGAAGGCATGACCCCCGACAAACTGGTCGAGGAACTGGACCGCGCCGTCAGGATACCGGGTCTGTCCAACATCTGGGTGCCGCCAATCCGCAACCGGATCGACATGCTGGCCACCGGAATCAAGAGCCCGGTCGGCGTCAAGGTCGCCGGCACCAACCTGACGGAAATCGACCGCATTGCCGGCGACATCGAGCGGGTGGTCAAAAAGGTGCCAGGCGTGTCGTCGGCGCTGGCGGAGCGGCTTGGCGGTGGCCGCTATATCGACGTTAATATCAACCGCGATGCGGCGGCGCGCTATGGCTTGAACATCGCGGACGTGCAGAGCATTGTGTCGGCGGCGATCGGTGGCGACAACATCGGCGAAACCATCGAAGGGCTGCAGCGCTTCCCGATTAATGTGCGTTACCCGCGCGAAGTGCGCGACTCGCTCGAGAAGTTGCGACAATTGCCGGTGCTGACCACGCGCGGTGCGCAAATACGCCTCGGCGACGTGGCGACCATTCGTATCAATGATGGTCCGCCGATGCTCCGGAGCGAAAACGGGCGCCTTTCCGGCTGGGTGTATGTCGACATACGCGGACGCGACATGCGCTCGGCAGTACGAGAAATGCAGCAGGCGGTCGCCAGGGCAGTGAAGCTGCCGGCCGGGTATTCCGTCTCATGGTCCGGTCAGTTCGAGTATCTGGAGCGGGCCAGCGCCAGGCTCAAAGTCGTGGTGCCGGCGACGCTGATGATCATCTTTGTGCTGCTCTACATGACGTTCAACCGTTTCGATGAAGCCACGCTGATCATGGCGACGCTGCCTTTCGCGCTGGCCGGCGGCATCTGGCTGCTGTGGTTGCTCGGCCACCATGTGTCGGTCGCCAGCGCGGTCGGGTTCATTGCGCTCGCGGGCGTGGCGGCCGAATTCGGCGTGATTATGCTGCTGTACTTGAAGCATGCGTGGGAAGACCGCCTGGCCGCAGGAAAAAGCGGCGAAGCCGATTTGCTCGATGCGATCCGCGAGGGCGCAGTGCTGCGCGTGCGGCCGAAGGCAATGACGGTCGCCGTCATCATCGCGGGCCTCGTGCCGATCATGATTGCTTCCGGCACCGGTTCCGAAATCATGCAGCGGATCGCCGCGCCCATGGTGGGCGGGATGATCACCGCGCCGCTGCTGTCGATGTTTGTCGTGCCTGCCGTGTATCTGCTGTTGCGGCGACGGCAAGTGCGCCGGAAACGCGCCACTAATTTTGTTTTTACCCCCTGAAGGAGCCACTTATGAACACGATCGCCATTCTATCCATGGCCCTGGTTCTTTCCGCATCCGGCGTCGCTCTCGCCCAATCCGGCCATATGAAAGGCATGGACAACAAGGCGCTGGGTGCTACGCAGTCAGGAGCCGTGCACCAGACTACGGGCGTAGTCAAAGCAGTCGACCCGGCCAAGGGAAAAGTCACACTGGCGCACGAACCGGTGCCCAGCCTGAAGTGGCCGAAAATGACCATGGGCTTTGCGGTGAATGACAAGTCGTTGTTCGACAGGCTCGCGGTCGGCAAAAAGGTCGATGTGGAATTCGTGCAGCAAGGGTCCGACTACGTCGTTACAACAGTGAAGTAATTCGCGCA
>JAQGMD010000188.1 GCA_028292565.1 Burkholderia sp.
AAGCGGATATCGGCCGGCAGGCGCCCCACACCCAGCTTTTGCAACCAGGGCACCAGTGGATAGAAGATGATGAGTCCGAGGAAAACGACAGCGACCCAGCGTATCATTGAGCGGCCTTCGTCAAGGACATAAGGCGGGATGCATAAAGCCGTCGGCGTTCATCACAGCAGGCGCGCCACCGCGAACGCGATCAGCGACAACAGGATGGTGGACGCGAACGGCAAAAAGATCTGCTTGCCGAACAGCGTGAACCGCACGTCACCCGGCAGGCGGCCGACGCCGAGCTTTTCCAGCCAGGGTAGCAGCGAAGCGAATACGATCAGTGCCACAAAAATGGTGAGGAACCAACGGATCATGCGCGGCCTGCGAGAGTTCTGCTTGTTATTCGGGAACGAGGCGTCGGCGACACCCGTGCAGCCATCATAACCTGTGGCTACGGTCGTTGCGCGCGAACTTCTCCGGCAATTTTGCCTCTTTGCCAACCACCAGCACCTTGAACAATTCACCCATTTCGGCCGGCGAGATCAGTCTTTGGACCGCATTCGATTGCGGCAAGTAACGCATCTGGTCGGTGGGCGGCGTTCGCAACAGCAAGTCGCCTATGCCAGCGTCCAGCAGGAAAGCTGCCTGGCTCGTATAGCCGAGCATGTCCAGCCCGCTTTCTACCGCGGCGCGCGCCATCGCGGTGAAATCAACATGCGCAGTAACATCTTGCAAGCCCGGCAGGTAAAACGGATCGGGATGCGCATGATGCCGGTAATGACACATCAGCGTGCCTTGGGCGCGCTGGCCCAGGTAGTATTCATGCGCGGGGAAGCCGTAGTCGATGAGGATGGCCGCACCGCCCCGGCCGGTATCCAGGTAGCCGGTGCGCAGCATGCCGGCGAGCGAATTCATGAAACCGACGGAAATCGGGTGTACTTCGGTCATATACCCCACCGGCAGGCTGTCCACATCCGGAATCTGCGCCACCAGGGACGCGTCGCATGGCCGGTCGCGAAAAACGAAGTTCTTGTGCGAGAGTCCGATCCCGCGCTCCTTCCAGCCCTGGTCGGTCTTGGCGACGAGTTGCACCGGCATGGCGTCCAGTACCTCATTACCTATGACTACGCCGGAAAACGAGCGGGGCAGTCTGTCCATCCAGACCACCTGCGGAAAGTCCCGCAGCTTTTTTTCTTGCCGTGCACGCAATTCGCCCGACACCTCGACTATCAGATAGCGGTGAACCGCCACCCCCATATCCGCGAGTTCGGACAGGATATCGTGTGCCAGCTTGCCGCTGCCGGCGCCGAACTCGAGTATTTGAGGCGCCGTCTGGTTCATCAGATCGGCGGCGACATGGGCCAGCGTATTGCCAAAAAGAGGCGTTATTTCGGGGGCGGTTGTAAAATCCCCCTCTTTGCCGAGTTTTGCAGCTCCGCCGCTGTAATATCCCAGCCCGGGCGTATAGAGAAGCAGTTCCATGTAACGCGCGAACGAAATCCAGCCGGAGTTGCGACGAATATCGTTTGCGATCAGGTTCTGGAGCGAGCGCGAAGCCTTTAGCGCGTCGAAAGAAGGTTCGGGAAGTTGCAGTTGCATATACGATATTGTATTGAAATCGGCAGCGACGATTTGTAATTAAATGTATTTTTTACCCGGTCCATGCCGTTGAATGGCCCGACAATCCCCGGAAGACGCCCACGAACTATGACCACGCACGACCAGAAAGTTGCAATAGTGACCGGCGCCGCCAAACGCGTCGGCCGCACCATTGCGCTTGCGATGGCGCGGCGCGGATGGGATGTGGTCGTGCATTACGGGAAGTCGGAGGAGGAAGCATGGGACACGGTGCGCGAGATCGAGGCTGTGGGGCGGCAGGCAGTCGCCCTGCAGTGCGACCTGGCCGATGAGGCGCAAGTGAAAGCGCTGTTGCCCCGCGCGGTCGATGCAATGAAAACCGGCCGTATCCGCTGCGTCGTCAATAATGCATCGCTGTTCGAACGGGACGATGCCGCCGATTTTTCGGTGGCCTGCCTGGACGCCCACATGCACGCGAACCTGGCCGCCCCCGTCCTGCTGGCCCAGGCGCTGCACGATATAACGCCAGCCGGGTCGCAGGCGGTCGTGATCAACCTGCTCGACCAGAAATTATTCAACCTCAACCCGGACTTTTTATCCTACACGCTGTCGAAAGCTGCATTGCAAGCCGCCACGACCATGCTGGCGCAGGCGCTTGCGCCCAAAGTCAGGGTGGTAGGCGTCGCTCCCGGCATTACGCTGGTGTCGGGGGACCAGACCGAGGAAGGGTTTGCCAGCGCACACATGATGACTCCGCTCGGCCGTTCCAGCACACCGGAAGATGTCGCGGCGACCGTGTGCTTTGTCGCCGAATCCCCCGCCATCACCGGCACTACGCTGTTGGTCGATGGTGGCCAGCATTTGATTCCCCTCCAGCGCGATGTGATGTTTCTTGCAAAGTGATGTTGCCTTGCCAGGCTCGCACGCGATAACTTTTTGAAACTATGTACCCCTCTCTTTCCTACTCCGGCCTTTCCGACTGTCGTCGCCTGTTCCTGCGCAACTATGAAGTGCAGATCAACATTGGCGTCCATGATTTCGAAAAGAAAGGCGAGCAGCGCGTGCTGATCAACGTCGATCTGTTCATTCCCCTGGCGTTGTCGACACCGAAGGAAGACCACCTGGTTGAAGTGGTCGATTACGATTTCATGCGCGACACTATCGCCAGACGCATGGCTCAAGGGCACATCCACCTGCAGGAAACGCTGTGCGACGATGTGGCGCGCGCGATGCTGGCGCATCCGAAAGTGCGCGCGGTGCGGGTGTCTACCGAAAAACCGGATGTCTACCCGGATTGCGAATCCGTCGGCGTCGAAGTATTCCACATCAAGGCGTAGGAGATTGTTATGAGTGATGCGCTAATGGACAGCGCGCCGGTCGGCGTAAAACAGGCGGAAAAAATCGCCTATGAGAACAACAAGCTGCACAAGCGCCTGTGCCGTCAGGCCGGACAGGCGATTGGCGACTTCAACATGATCGAGGATGGCGACAAGGTGATGGTGTGCCTGTCAGGCGGCAAGGACAGCTACGGCATGCTGGATATCCTGCTCACCTTGCGCCAACGCGCGCCTATCCATTTCGACATCATTGCGGTTAACCTGGATCAGAAGCAACCGAACTTCCCGGCCCATGTACTGCCGGAATACCTGACGAAACTCGGTGTGCCGTTTCATATCGAAAACCAGGATACCTACAGCATCGTCAAGCGCGTGGTCCCGGAGGGGAAAACCACCTGCGCGCTCTGCTCCCGCCTGCGGCGCGGCATCCTGTATCGCGTCGCCGATGAGCTGGGCGCTACCAAGATCGCGCTTGGCCATCATCGGGATGACATCCTGGAGACCTTCTTCCTGAACATGTTCTTCGGGGCGAAGTTGAAAGGCATGCCGCCCAAGCTGCAATCCGACGACGGCAAACACATCGTGATCCGTCCGCTTGCCTATGTGAAGGAAGCGGACATGACGCGCTATGCGGAAGTGAAGCAGTTCCCGATCATTCCGTGCGACCTGTGCGGCAGCCAGGAAAACCTGCAGCGCAAACAGCTCAAGGCGATGCTGCGCGAATGGGAAAAGAAATTCCCGGGCCGGGTCGACAACATCTTCTCAGCGCTGTCGACCGTCGCCCCGTCGCATCTGATGGACCGGAATCTGTTCGGCTTCGCCGACCTGAAGGTGACCGGCGAAGCGTCGGCGAACGGGGATATCGCGTTCGATGAAGAGCCGTGCGCGACGCCGACGGCAAACGTTGTGCGGTTTGATGACCTGAGGGATTGATCGGCGGCGGCGTGGCCGGATTTATGCGCGCGGCCGCGCCATCGTATGGCAATCCTCGATCAGGCGCTGCAGTTTTTCCCGCGCACGCGCTTTTTGCTCCGGCGTCGCGATATTGACAATCGTCGCTATCATGCGCGCCGTGCCATCCTTTGAAGCACTGAAAAACGCTTTGTGCTGCGCGTCGCCAAAATGGTCGGCCACGCCTGCCGCGTAATTTTTCAACAGCGCCATCGTCGCTTCCCGTCCGAGCTTTTCATTCTGCACTTTCTTCAGCAGCGCAATCAATTCCTGTTGGCGACGCAAGCGCATCTGCAGTCCCATCTCGTTATTCAGGGAGCGTTCATCTGACGCCGCTCGAATCCGCGCTTCCTGTTCACGGTTAAAATTGCCGAACCAATACTCAGCCTGTTTCATGACCTTCTTGTATCGGAAAAGTTGACGCTGCTCAACATCGCCACGCAGATAGTCCTTACGATAGCTGTCGTTATTAGAAACAAATTTTTTCTCGAGGTGGGCGATCTGCTGCGGTTGAAGCGCCAATGCCAGGTCGGTGAGTTCAGGCAAGGCTTTATCGACCAGTGTTTCCACACTCGCCTTGAAGGCATCGGTATCGCGGAGCACGTCCACTTGCGTGACCTGGCGCTGCAGTTGCAGCTGTGTCTGCGCGTTGGTTAGCAACTTCGCGTATTCGTTCAGCTGCGTTTTGCGATGCCACGCGAACAGATTGGCAATGTGTTTTTTTACCCAGGGTTGCTGCTCGGCCTCAATGTCGACATAGCCGTTTAGCCACCAATAAACGACGCTCTCGCCGTTGCTATAGCCAAGCCGGAGTGCGCTGCATGCGGCAAGCATGCAAACAAGCACGACAATGGAGATTTTCTGAGCGAAAGCACGGTTTGACCGCATGATAGAATCCCGCATCACTTCATTTACTCGCCTATGAACGTTGTCATTCTCGCAGCCGGCATGGGGAAGCGCATGCAATCGGCGCTGCCGAAAGTCCTGCATCCTATCGCCGGCAAGCCGCTTCTATCCCATGTAATCGATACTGCACGTGAACTGTCTCCTACCCGGTTATGCGTTATTTATGGGCATGGCGGCGAAGCGGTTCTGGAATCGGTCAATGCGCCCGATATCGCTTTCGCCAGACAGGAGCCGCAACTGGGCACCGGCCATGCAGTCATGCAAGCCATTCCTCATCTTAACGACGAAGAGCCCACGCTGGTTCTGTATGGCGATGTCCCGCTGACCAGCAAGAATACGCTGCAGCAGTTGTTGGACAGTGCCGGCAAGGAAAAGTTGGCGATCCTCACGGTGGAACTCGATGACCCGACCGGCTACGGCCGGATTGTGCGCCAGGCAGGCAACATCGTCCGCATCGTCGAGCAGAAGGATGCGACCGAAGAGGAACGCGCGGTCCGGGAAATCAACACCGGCATCCTCGTTGCGCCGACGGCAAGCCTCAAGCGCTGGCTGGCCAGCCTGTCGAACAAGAACGCGCAGGGCGAGTATTACCTCACCGACATTGTCGCGCGCGCAGTAGCGGACGGCGTGCCGGTCGTTTCCGCACAGCCTGCGGCGGTGTGGGAAACGCTCGGAGTCAACAGTAAAGTGCAGCTGGCCGAACTGGAACGTATCCATCAGCGCAACGTTGCCAACAAGCTGCTGGAACAGGGCGTGACCCTGGCTGACCCGATGCGTATCGATGTCCGCGGCTCACTGTCGTGTGGTCGGGACGTCAGCATCGATGTCAATAACGTATTCGAAGGCCGGGTGGAACTGGAAGATGGCGTAACCATCGGCGCGAATTGCGTGATCAAGAACGCCCGGATCGCCAAAGGCGCAAACATCAAGCCGTTCTGCCACATTGAAGACGCAGTGATCGGCGCTCAATCGGTGATCGGACCGTATGCGCGGCTGCGTCCCGGGACCGAATTGGCGGAAGATGTCCACATCGGCAATTTCGTGGAAGTCAAAAACAGCCAGATCGCGGCGCACAGCAAAGCCAATCACCTGGCTTATGTGGGCGATGCGACGGTCGGGTCGCGCGTCAACATCGGCGCCGGCACTATCACCTGTAACTATGACGGTGCCAACAAATTCCGCACTGTCATTGAAGATGACGCATTCATCGGCAGCGATACCCAGCTGGTTGCGCCCGTACGCGTAGGCAAAGGCGCAACCCTCGGCGCCGGAACCACGCTGACCAAAGACGCGCCTGAAGGCATGCTGACCATCTCCCGCAGCAAGCAAATTACCATCGGGGGCTGGACGCGGCCGGTGAAAATCAAGAAGTGATCCGGAAGCGACGCGCAGAGCGGTTTCAGACCGCAATGCGCGTTTCAAATTTGCTGCGGTGGGTTGAAAAGAAGCTGCGTACATTTCGCACGTTCGCATGCGACGCGAATACGCGATGCGCGAACGCATGATACGCCGGCATGTCGGCGACCTGCACCACCAGCACAAAATCCGGTCCGGGCGATACCCGATAGCATTGCAATACTGCCGCCTCCGTCACAACCAGCGCTTCGAATTCCGTCAGCCGCTCGGCGGCCTGATGGTCAAGCGCGATTTCCACGATGGCCGTCAGGGCGGCGCCCACTTTAGCGGGCGCGACCAATGCTACCTGCCGTTCGATCACGCCTGCGTCAATTAAACGCTTGACTCGGCGCAAGCATGTCGGCGGCGACGCATGCACACTGGCAGCAAGTTCATTGTTTGTCTGCGAGGCATCTAGTTGTAGTGCATTCAGGATGCGGCGGTCGAGCTCGTCAAGCTGCAAACTGGCATCAGTCATGAAATAATCTTAAATAAATATCGATAACGTGAAATTATATTTCACATACTTTCGATCGCGAAATTTAAATTCACTTTTTATGCAATTTCGCAAGCTTATTTCAGCGCCGCTCTTCTACGATAGCGCCATCAATATCGAATCCATGAAGGAGCTTATATGTGTGGCATCGTCGGCGCCGTAGCACAACGCAATATCACCCCGATCCTGTTGGAAGGCCTGAAACGGCTGGAATACCGCGGCTATGACTCCTGCGGCGTTGCCCTGCATGTTGATGGACGACTCCAGCGTTCGCGCAGCACATCGCGCGTCGCCGACCTGGAATCGCAGGTCGAAAAAGCCGGCCTGTCCGGCTTTACCGGCATTGCACACACACGTTGGGCGACACACGGCGCACCGGCTTCCCATAATGCGCATCCGCATTTCTCGCGGGAGCGCATCGCGCTGGTTCACAACGGCATCATTGAAAACCACGACGAATTGCGCGCCGAACTGACCGCCGTTGGCTATGTCTTCGAAAGCCAGACCGATACGGAAGTGATCGCGCACCTGGTCGACCACATGTACACCGGCGACCTGTTCGAGACTGTGCAGCAGGCGGTCAAGCGCTTGCATGGCGCCTATGCGATCGCGGTATTCAGCCGCGATGAACCGCACCGCGTGATCGGCGCGCGTCAGGGTTCGCCGCTGATCGTCGGCGTAGGCAAGGGCGAGAACTTCCTGGCCTCCGATGCGATGGCGCTGGCCGGCACCACCGACCAGATCATTTACCTCGAAGAAGGCGACGTGGTGGACTTGCAGTTGCAGCGCTACTGGGTGGTCGACGTCGACGGCAAACTGGTCGAGCGTGAAGTACGCACCGTGCACGCGCACACCGGCGCGGCCGAACTCGGCCCTTACCGCCACTACATGCAGAAGGAAATCTTCGAACAGCCGCGCGCCATCGGCGACACGCTTGAAGGCGTGACGGCGATCATGCCGGAACTGTTCGGCGACCAGGCCTACAAGGTCTTCAAGAAAATCGATTCGGTACTGATTCTCGCCTGTGGCACGAGCTATTACGCCGGCCTCACCGCGAAGTACTGGATCGAGTCGATCGCGCACCTACCTGTGAATGTCGAAATCGCCAGCGAATACCGGTATCGCGACAGCGTGCCGAATCCAAATGCATTGGTCATCACGATTTCGCAAAGCGGCGAAACGGCCGACACGCTGGCGGCGCTCAAGCATGCGCGTTCTATGGACATGGTCAACACCCTGACGATCTGCAATGTGTCTACCAGCGCCATGGTGCGCGAATGCATGCTGTCCTATATCACGCGCGCCGGTGTCGAAGTCGGTGTCGCATCGACCAAGGCGTTTACCACGCAGCTGGCCGCGCTGTTCCTGCTGACGCTGTCGCTTGCGCAGGTCCGTGGGCATCTGAGTGACGAACAGGAAGCTGCGCACCTGAAAGCGATGCGGCACTTGCCGGTGGCGATCAGTGCGGTGCTGGCGCTGGAGCCGCAGATCATCGCATGGGCGGAAGAGTTCGCTCGCAAGGAAAACGCGCTATTCCTCGGCCGTGGCCTGCACTACCCCATTGCGCTGGAAGGCGCGCTGAAGTTGAAGGAGATCTCTTACATCCACGCCGAAGCGTACCCGGCCGGCGAGCTGAAGCATGGTCCGCTGGCGCTGGTGACCAAAGAAATGCCGGTCGTTACGGTCGCGCCAAACGATGCGCTGATTGAAAAGCTGAAGTCGAACATGCAGGAAGTGCGCGCGCGCGGCGGCGAGCTGTATGTGTTCGCTGACTCAGACTCCCGCATCGCGTCCAGCGACGGCGTGCATGTGATCCGCCTGCCGGAGCACTACGGCCACCTGTCGCCGATTCTCCATGTGGTGCCATTGCAGTTGCTGGCCTATCACACCGCGCTCGCGCGTGGCACTGACGTCGACAAGCCGCGCAATCTGGCGAAATCGGTGACGGTGGAGTAAGGCGGATTTGCGCCGGTGGTCGCGGTCAAAACAGAAATGACTGACCCCACGGTGGCTTCCGACAGGCTTAATTAATTGTGATCGCACGCAACAAGCGCAAGCCGAGAGGCAGGCGCTTTGTTGCTTATCAGCACCGCTCGGCAAGAACACTTGATGAATATCAAACACGGCGAAAGTAGGCGTGCTTGACGTTTGTAAAGATTACAGCAGTGCACGACAATAGCTTTGTGTCGACTTGGCCGTCTTGCAAGGACAAGGTGGGGTGGTTCCAGGCGAGGCCGCGTTGTTCGTTCGGCCCTTCTGCACTTTACCTGCCATCTGACAATTCTCGAAGACCGCGCCCACGAGCTCGCGGTCAGTTTTGCTTTTTTAACAAGATCGGATGCAATGCCAATTTCGTCGCTCCATGTCCTCGTTGTAGAAGACGACCAGGGTTCCCGGGATCTTCTTCACGAAATGATCTCGTATCTTGGGCATGAGGTCGTGTGCGTTGCCACCGCGGAAGAAGCCCTTGAACCTCTGGCAAACAGCAGGTTCGACACCCTGATCGCCGACATCAACTTGCCAGGCATGTCCGGTATCGCTCTTGCCGAAAAGGCAGTGGAGACGGCACCGGGGATGAAAATCGTTTTTGCGTCTGGCTACAGCTATCTGGTTACCGATAAAACCGGCTTTGCATTCACTCTGCTGCCGAAGCCTTTTAATCTCTCCCAGCTGCGCCACGCAATAGAGGCGAGCTAATTCCCTTCCCGTACGGCAACACGCTTTCCTCGGCGAACTAAGCGATCTTTGACATTGTCGAATGTCGACTTAATATTTCGCAAGACTCTCCCAGGAAAACTATGCACAAGAGTCTAGAAGTTTATCGAAGCATTGCGGAGCAGGCGGCTGACTCGATTTTCGTCACGGATGAACACAGCCGTATCACCTACCAGAATCCGGAGGCACGCCGGGTTTTCGGATTCAGCCACGAGGAACTCATCGGGCAGTGCATTAACGACAAGATTCACCATCATTATCCCGACGGCCGGCCATTCCCGCTGGACGCATGCAAGGTCCATCGCGCCGCGCTCCATGGCGAGACGACGCGTGACTTCGTTTGGACAGTATTCCGCAAGGACGGCTCGACGTTTTCCGCGTCGTGCACCACATCGCCCCTCTACTTTGAGGGAGAACGCATCGGTGCACTGTTCTTCGCTACTGATATCACAGCACGCAAGAACGCAGAGGATGCGCTACTCAAAAGCACCGAGAAGTTGCGTATCGCGACCGAGGCGGCCGAACTCGGCCAGTACGATTATTACCCGCAAACCGGGGAAATGATCTGGAGCGACCGGATGAAGCAATATTTCGGTCTGTCTACGGATGCGCCGGTCACCCAGGAAGTCTTTTTCGCTTGCCTGCACCCGGAAGATCGTGACCGCGCCCGCGAAATGCTCGATGCCGCTTTTGATCCGTACGGCGGAGGTCGGTACGAATCCGAATACCGGACTGTCGGTTCGGTGCACCGCGAAGAGCGATGGATCGCCGCAAAGGGTCAGGTGTTCTTCGATGACGGCGGCCGGCCGGTGCGCCATGTCGGCTGCACGATGGATATTACGCAGCGCAAGGACACCGAAAAACTCGTACGCGACGCATCCCAGCATGACAGCCTCACGGGACTGCCGAACCGTTCGCTGCTGTTTGAATATTGCAGCCATCTGTTGGCGATGTCAGAGCGTACAGGCGAGAGCGGCGCGGTGCTTTTCATAGACCTCGACCGCTTCAAGCCGATCAACGATCTTTACGGCCACGAGGTCGGCGACAGGGTGCTGCAGGAAGTCGCGCGACGGCTTCAGGCCTGCACCAGGAAAGAAGATATCGTCAGTAGATTGGGCGGCGATGAATTCATCGTCGTGCTACCGCGCATCGATTCGACTCACGCAGCCGCGACGGTGGCCAAGCATATCCTGTCCGCAGTCGGGTTGCCGTTTGAGATCGATACCCTGCAGCTGGAAGTATCGCCATCGATCGGCATCAGTCTGTTTCCGAAACACTCGGGCGACCTCGAAACGCTGATCCGGTATGCCGACCTGGCAATGTATTCGGCCAAGAAGAGCGGCCGCAACAGCTTCCGGCTGTACACGCCGGGGCTCGACGAACAGGCGAGCGAGAGCCTGCGCCTGGAAATACACCTGAAGCAGGCGATAGAGTGCAACGGCATGGCACTCTATTATCAGCCGATCATCGATATCGAAACCGGCCAGCTGACCGGCGTCGAGGCACTGATCCGCCTGCCGGACGAGAGCGGCAAGTTGTGGGGACCGGATCAATTCATTCCCATCGCGGAGTCCGCGGGCCTGATCAATCGGCTGGGCGACTGGGTGGCGGAAGAAGCATGCCGGCAGCACCAGAATTGGCGCAGTGCCGGCCTGCCTCCGGTGAACATTGCGATCAATGTCTCGCCAGTGCAGTTTCGCCAGCGCGCCTTCGCTTCCCAACTTGCCGCCACCGTGGCCGACTCAGGCATTGATCCGGAATGCCTGCAAATCGAAGTA
Organism: Burkholderia sp.; assembly: GCA_028292565.1. The sequence continues at coordinate 11,139 of JAQGMD010000188.1, forward strand.
ACCGAAAGCATGGTGATGGACAATTTGCCGCAGACCATCGCGACGCTGCATAAGATCAGGTCGATGGGGATCCACATTGCGTTGGATGATTTCGGCACCGGCTATTCCAGCCTCAGTTACCTGAGCAGCCTGCCTTTGGACAAACTCAAGATCGACCGCTCGTTCATCAGCCAGATCGGCACTCATCTGCCGAGCCAGTCCATCACTGAAGCGATCATTGCGCTCGGGCGCAGTCTCAACCTGAAGGTGGTGGGCGAAGGTATCGAGTCAGAACAGGCGTGGGAATATCTCCGCGACCACGGCTGCGACCAGGGGCAAGGCTACCTGTTCAGCAAGCCGCTGCCCGCAAACGAATTCGAGTCCTGGTATCGCGATCATTTGCGCCAGTATCACTAGTCCTGGCTGAACAATCTTCTCGTGAGCGTAGGGCGCATTACCAGGTGCCCTACCTCACTGAATATGCCTGTCAAACGGTAAAAGTTGCAAACTACCTACATTCGGTAATCAAATATCACACCATGTATTTCCTCATGGTAATATTTTCTCCCGCCTGAGGCTTTTTGAGCCTTTTCAGGCCTCTGGATCAGTTTCTATGCTGCATTCATGCCAGATTCATCAGTTTAAAGCGCGTGTCCTGGCGATCGCTGGCCTGAGGCAGCGCTTTGCCGACAGCAAGCGCAACCTGGATTTCCTCCGCGGCAGTATCTACAGCATTCTTGCCTGGCCCTTCATTTGCCTGCTCCTGACGGCTTTGCTCTGGGGCGTGATCCTCACCAAGCTCGAGAACGACAAGACGACTATTAAACAAAATGCGTTCAAACACGCATCGTCCTTGTCAAAAGGCTACGCCGAACAACTCGCGCGCACGGTCGATCAAATCGACCAGATTACGCTGACACTCAAGTACTACTGGAAGGAAAGGCGCGGCGCGCTCCATCTGGAAAAACAACTGGAGGAAGGCCTTTATCCCGCTTCCGGCCAACTGTATGTGACCTTAGTGGACCGCTATGGCACACGCGTGGCGAGCACCATGCGGCTCGAAAAGAAACCGGCGCCCAGCCTCGCCGTAAGGGATTTTTTCCGGCAGCACAGGGACGATGCGTCGAAAGGCCTGCTGATCAGCCCTGCCGAGCCCGGGCTGCGGTCGCGAGAGAAGCTGGTGCGCTTCAGTCGCAGGCTTGAGACTGCGGAGGGCGCTTTCGACGGACTTGTCATTGTGTCAGTAGCGCCGGCCTACCTGGCATCGTTTACGGATGTATCAAGCCTGAGCAAGAACGATTTCCTCACGGTGCGGAGAAGCGACGGGCCATTGCTGGCGGCCGAAACCGGCGACGGCATCGACCCGCTGACCGCCGTTGTCGGGTCGCCTCCCGTGTTCGAATCCGACCGGGGCGTCGCCGCGATGGCGGGCGAAAAATTTGCCGACGGCGAGTCGCGTATCGTTGCATGGCACAAGCTGTCCAATTATCCCCTGGTATCCACCGTCGGCCTGTCGGAACAGGAAATCGCGGAATCGTATCGGCTCATGGCGCGGGACTACCGTCACATGGCGGTCGCCGCGACCCTGTTCCTGTTGCTGGCGGCGCTCGTCGGCATGGTTGTTTCGTCACGGCTGGCGTGGAGGAAGCAGCAAGCGGAGGAAGTCAAGAACGCTTATCGCCTGGCAACCGACGGCGCACGTGAAGGCTTCTACATGATGCGGGCGGTGTATGACGAAAACGATGGCATCGTCGACTTCCTGTTCGAGGATTGCAATGAACGCGGCGCCGCGTACTACGCCACGACCAAGGCGCAGTTGATCGGCATGAAGTTCACCGACCTGTATTCGGCGACCAATGCGCAGCACATATTGGGCAGGTACCTGCGCGCGATGGAGACCGGTTTTTATGAAGACGAAGTCCGGGTCTGGCCGCACAGTCCGCTGCAGGCGACATGGATCCATCGCCGGTTGGTGCGCTCGGGCGAAGGCCTGGCGGTGACGCTGCGCGACATTTCCGATATGAAGGCCCAGGAAGAAGCGCTGTCGCGGCTGGCCAATGCCGATGCCGTCACCGCCCTGCCCAACCGCCACTGGCTCATCAATTACCTGCCCGATGCGCTAACCAAGGCGAGGAACAGGAATACAGTACTGGCGCTGCTGTTCGTCGACCTTGATGATTTCAAGAATATCAACGACACGCTGGGCCACGCCAGCGGCGATGAATTGCTGCAAGCAGTGGCTACGCGCTTGCAGGCCATGCTGCGACCTCAAGACAGCGTGGTGCGCCTGGGGGGCGACGAATTCACCATCATCATCGAACATGTCGAAGGCCATGCGGATGTGTCCCGCGTGGCCGAGCGCATCATGAAGTCGCTGGGTGAACCGTTTATGCTGTCCGGCGGAAGCAGCCATGAAATGCATGCGTCGATCGGCATCAGCATGTTCCCGCAGGATGGCAACGATGGGCCCACGCTGCTCAAGCACGCCGATATCGCGATGTATGCGGCCAAAACCAGCGGCAAGGGCCATTACGAGTTTTACCAGCCGTTCCTGTCGGAAAACCTGGTGGTGCGGCTGGACCGGGAACAGGCATTGCGCAAGGCGATCGAACATGATGAGTTCGTGTTGTACTACCAACCGCGTGTCGATACCTTTAGCGGCCAGCTGCGCAGCATGGAAGCGCTGGTACGCTGGATGCGACCGGATCACGGCCCGGTTCCGCCGCTGGAATTCATCCCGATGGCCGAGGATACCGGGCTGATCGTGCCACTCGGCGAACTGGTGATCCGCAAGGCCTGCGCCCAACTGGCGCAATGGAAGGCACAGCAATTGCCTGTGGTGCCGGTCTCGATCAACGTGTCGCCCAAGCAGTTCAGCCAGGGCAACCTGAGCGCTTTGTTTGCCATCTGCATGGCCGATCATTCCATCGATCCCTCGCTGATTGAAATCGAAATCACCGAATCCTGCATGATGGGTGAAGACCACAAGGTGACGGCGGAACTGGCGGCCCTCGAATCACTGGGGATCAAATTGCTGGTCGACGATTTCGGCACCGGCTATTCATCCCTGTCGCAATTGCAGCGGCTGGACCTGGATGTGTTGAAGGTAGACCGGGCCTTTACCGCTCAACTGTGCAATGGCAAAGAAGGCGAAGCGCTGTTCATGGCGATCCTGTCGATGGCGCATGTGCTGGGGATGGGCGTGGTGGCTGAAGGAGTGGAGACGATCGAACAGCTGCGCGTACTGCAGGCCCTGTCTTGCAACGAGGTGCAGGGCTATTTCATTTCACCGCCGGTGCCGGCCGACCAGATACCCATGTTGATGCGCAAGCGCTTCCTGTTTCCGGAGTTGGAGCAACTGGCGCTGGCTATCTGACGCGATTCATAGGGCGTAGGATGCGCCACGCGGATCAGTGCAGGTCCTTGAACACAACCGACTCGTCGATCGCCGGCCAGTGGTTGATGCGCGACCAGTGCCCGCTCAGCATCAGTTGCTCGAATTTTTCCGCCGGTATCGGCGGACTGAAGATGAAGCCCTGGACATTCATGCAGTCGCGCGCCTGCAGGTAGGCCAGCTGCTCCGCGGTCTCAACCCCTCCCGCCGCGACCCCGATGCCCAGGTCGTGCGCAAGGCTGATGATCGCAGAGGTAATGGCGGAGTCCTCGCGACGGTGCGGCAGGTGCTGGATGAACTCCTTGTCGATTTTCAGCACATCGATTTCCAGGTCCTTCAGGTCAATCAGCGGGATGGTCCCGGTGCCGAAGTTATCGATGGTGATACGCACGCCCTGCACCCTCAGTTCGTGGAGCTGCTCCCTGATATCCGGTTGCCGCGCCACCATCGACTCACTGATTTCGAGCTCCAGGCAATCCGCTGCGAATCCCGTTTCGTGCAAAATCGGGGGAATCATCGTCATGAATTTCGGATCGCTGAACTGGCGCGCTGAGCAGTTCAGCGACAGCCGCAAGCCGGTCAATCCCATCTCCTGCCACTTCCTGACCTGCGTGCTTGCCTGCCGCAACGCCCACTCACCGATCTCCACAATGATCCCGGTCTCCTCCGCCACGGCAAGGAAGTCGCCCGGCAGCAGCAGTTCGAGGTCGGTCGGATGCCAGCGCAACAAGGCCTCCACGCTCGATACCCGCCAGTTGTTCAGGTCGATCTGCGGCTGGTAGTACAGTTCGAACTGCTGGTTCTTGAGCGCATCACGCAGCGCATCCTCCCGATCCTTGCGGGATGCGGATTCGGAAGAGAGCTGTGCGGTATAGAAGTGATAGGAGCCCCGACGCTCATTCTTCGCGCGATACAACGCGAGGTCGGCTTTCTTCAGGAGCTCGACCGAGTTCCGTGCGTCCTTCGGATAGGCGCTGATGCCGATGCTGCTCCCGCAGAGGACTTCCTGCCCTTCCAGCAAATAGGGCCGGCCCAACTCGTTGATCAGTCTGCGGGCGAGCGCCTCGGCGGCGGCGGGCTGGGGGCCGTCCGTTTGAAGCACGACAAATTCATCTCCGCCGAGGCGGGCAACGAAATCGGTTTCCCGCAAAGAAGAACTGATCCGGTCGGCCACTTCCTTCAATAGCAGGTCGCCAGTATGGTGGCCGAAGGTGTCGTTGACATATTTGAATCGATCGAGGTCGAGCAGCAATACGGTGACGGGAGCCTGGCTGCGCTGTGAGACGGCGATGAACTGGTGCAGCTGGTTGCTGAAATTGACGCGGTTAGGCAAGCCGGTAAGCATGTCGTGGTTGGCAAGGAACTGCGTTTGCTCTTCCGCCAGCCGTTGAGAGGTCTGGTCGCGCATGATTTTCACGAAGCCGCGCAAACTGCCGTCCGCATTCCATAACGGTGTCACCACGCCTACGGCCCAGAAGCGGCTGCCGTCACGCCTCAGGTGCCAGCGATTGTCCTCGGATCGCCCTCTCGTCCTCGCCATTTCCAGTTCGTGCAGCGGCTGGCCCATTTCCCGGTCTTCGCTGGTAAATATGGCCGACAGCGGCTGGCCGACGGCCTGTTCGGCGGTATGTCCCAGTATGATTTCCGCGCCCGCGCTCCAGCTCAGGATCGTTCCCCCGGAGTCCAGCATCAGCATCGCGTAGTCGGTCGAGCTTTCCACCAGCAAACGGTAATTTTCCTGCGACTGCCTCAGCGCCAACGCCTGGCGCGCCAACGCTTCCTCGCGCTCGCGCAGCTCCGTGATGTCATGGAACACCACCACACCCCCGATAAGCACACCACTTCGATCCATGAGTGGCCGCGCATTCGCGCTGAGCCAGACTCCTTTCCCTGCGTCGGTGCATCTTACGAACACAATCATGTCGTCCACCTGCTCGCCGCGAAGCGCTCTCGACAGCGGCCGGTCACTATCGGGATACCGTGTTGTCATGTCTTCCTGGAAAACCTCGAAGGCACGAAACGACTGCCTGGTTCCGGCCTCCACCGGCTTGAGAGTCAGCAGGCGCTGCGCCGCGGGGTTGACCAGGATGAGGTTTTCCGCCAAATCGGCGACGACCACCGCATCGGCCATGCTGTCCAGGATCGATTTGGTGATGTTCGCCTGGTGCTGCACCACCTGCTCGAGTTCCTTGCGTTGTGAAATGTCGCGCAAGGATGCAGAAAACATCACCCCGCGAGCTGTCGTTATCGGCGTTACCGTCAACTCGACCGGAATCTCAGTGCCATCTTTATGCAGCGCGGAGAGCTCTATGCGTCTGTTCAGGATTTTGTGCTCGCCCGATTCCAGGTAATGTTTCAGTCCGGCGAGGTGCGCCGCACGGTACCGCTCGGGGATGATCGTCCCTGTCAGTGACCGGCCGCACGCCTCTTGCCTGGTCCAGCCGAACGTTCTTTCGGCCTGGTCGCTCCACTCGACGATAGTGCTGTGCTCGTCGATCGCGATGTACGAGTCAAGGGCATTGTCCAGGATCAGGCGATATAGGTGTTCAGCCGAATCTGTCTCTTGCAGCAGTAGTTTCATCAAGTGGTTTCTGATTGCTATATCTGTGGACGCGGAAGTGAGACATCACTTCCCGATAGTGGTTTCCTGCAAGTACGTGAAGAGTAAAGCGCAAATGTCCGCTCACTTGTGTCCTGCCTCAATTTTTGGCGGCATTTCGAAACCACTTGATATAGCCTTGATCTAAACCATTGGTTGCTTCAACCCTCCCCCTCTACGGATATCCCGGGACCCTATGTTCTCCGACGGCAAAGTTGACGAAGTTCAAGTCCGGTTTGAAGAACTCGTGGAGATACTCGAGCAGATGCCGATTGGGGTGGCCATCGCGGAAATACCGTCAGGGCGGTTGCTTTTTCATAATAGCGAGGCAGTTCGCCTTCTTCGACATCCGATGCACCAGATCGATGAGTACTCCGGCTACACACGGTACGGTGCGGTGCATGCAGATGGGCGCCCTTACGCTGCGGAGGAATATCCGATTGCGCGCGCAGTCCATGGCGAATCGGTCAGCCCGGAGGAGATCACCTACATCCGCGGCGATGGCAGCGAAACCACCCTGCTCGTCAACGCCGCGCCCATAAGGGATGCGGACGGCGTGATGGTAAAGGCGCTGTGCACCTTTTTTGATATCTCGGAACAGAACCGTTCGCGCGATGCGCTTGCCTTGAACGAGCGCGCGGAACTCCTGTTGCAAGAGACGGAAACCAAATTGCGGCTGGCCGTCGAGATTGCCCAGCTCGGCTTTTGGGAATGGGACCTCGCCAGCAACGAAGTCTATTTCTCTCCGCAGTGGAAAAGACAGCTCGGTTACCAGGATCATGAAATACCGCACCGCATCGAGGAATGGGAGTCGCGCATCCATCCATCCGACCGGGCGCAAGTGATGACCCGCCTGCACACGTATTTGCGCGCACCGGCCTCCGACTACGAAAGCGAACTCCGCTTCAAACATCGCGACGGCACTTATCGTTGGATACAGGCCAGGGCGCAAGTGGTGCGCGATGAACAGGGCCGTGCGCTGAGGATGATCGGCACCCACCTCGATATCACCGATCACAAGGAACGGGAGGAGCAAGTCCGCCTGTTCGCGCAGCACGACCGGCTGACCAAGCTTCCTAACCGCGCGCTGACGTTTGAATCGGCTGAACGCTGGCTCTCGGCAGCCCAGCGCAGGGGCAATCTGTTCGCGGTGCTGTACATGGACCTCGACGAATTCAAGCCGATCAACGACAACTACGGCCACCACATCGGCGATGAAGTACTGAAGGAAGTCGCGCTCCGGCTCAAGGGCTCATTCCGTTCGCACGACATCGTCGGGCGATTGGGCGGCGATGAATTCCTGGTGATCGTGACGCAACTGGACAACGCACTGAGCGCTGCCCATGCAGCGGTGCATGCGCTGCATCAGTTGAGCCTTCCCTACCGCATCGACGACCTGGTCTTGCACACTTCGCCGAGTATCGGCATCAGCATGTTCCCGGAAGACGGGAGGGATATCGAAACGCTGGTGCGCAACGCGGATTCCGCCATGTACGAGGCGAAGCAGAGCGGCAAAGGCGCTTACCGGTTTTTCACGAAACGGCAGGCCGATCTTCCGGCTTCGTTCAACCTGCAGGCGAGCCTGCGCGACAGCCTGGACAGCGACAGCCTGCAGTTGCATTTCCAACCGATCGTCGACACCCATTCCGGGCGCGTCATCGCAGCCGAGGCATTGCTGCGGTGGCCGACACAGCAGGCGCAGCAAATCCCGCCAGACATCTTTATCCCGATCGCGGAACAAAACGGTTTCATAGTGAAGCTCGGAGACTGGGTATTGCAAAAGGCGTGCGAGCAGCATCGGCAGTGGCTCGAGCTGGGCTTGCCGCCTATGCATATAGGAATCAACCTGTCGGCAATGCAGTTTCGCGAAGCCGACCTGATCGGCTCACTCTCGCGCGGCATCGAAGAAAACCACATCGACCCGCATTACCTGTCGGTGGAAATCAGCGATCGCGTGTTTACCGGCAACCTTCAATATGCGGTGCCGATACTCGAGAAACTGAAGGCGCTCGGCATCCGCATCACGCTGGACGATTTCGGCGCGGGCTACTCAAGCCTGGAGAAACTCAGCCGGCTGCCGTTCGACAGCGTCAAGATAGACCGCTCGCTGATCATGTCGCTGCCCGACAATAAGGTCAGCGTAGCCGTCACTGCGGCCGCCATCAGTTTCGGCCAGTCGATGGACATCGACGTCATCGCCGAAGGGCTCGAGTCGGAACAGGTGTTGGACTTCCTCGAAGAACACCACTGCTACCATGCGCAGGGGTTTTATCTTGCCAGGCCGATGCCGGGCGAGGAATTCGCTCATTGGTATCAGCAGGCGGGATTGCACTGAGCAGGTTGGACCACGGGGATTGGTGCGTGATACGCACCCTCCAGACCTGGCCTGACGTCCTGTGCCTACCTCGGGTCGCGTTTGTCGCCCAGCTTCATTTCAGCCAGCCGGACGATGACGTAAGCGACGAGGGCGAAGATAAAAAAGACGAGCAGCATCCAGG
>JAQGMD010000189.1 GCA_028292565.1 Burkholderia sp.
GTTGGTCAATTTTGCTGGCCGTAGCGGGCGCGTTGCGGCGTTGCTCGTCGTCGCCATAGCTCGCTATGGCTCCTCCTCACGCCTTGCACCGCATCCCGCGACGGCCGCCAAATTGCCCAACTTATCCCTGCGCGGTGCCTTACTGTGCATGTGGTCCCTGCAGCAGGCGCTATTCATTCAAATGATTAACTACATTCACGAATCTGTATAGGTTAATCGCGACCGCATTCTTATAATCGGTCCGGCAAGTCCTGCGTCGCCGGACCAGGTACACTTTAAAGGGAGATATATGGGTACAGGTAAATTGAAGGCATTGGTTGGCGGAGTGATCTGTTCCGTCGGCCTGGCACTGGCATCATCCGCAGCGGCGCAGAACCTCGAGAAAATGAAGGTTCGCCTCGACTGGACGCCGTGGGGCGTACACGCGGGATTCCACCTGGCGCAGCAAAAGGGTTGGTTCAAACAGGCCGGGCTCGATGTCAGCGTGGAAGACGGCAACGGTTCCACCACGACCGTACAGCTCGTCGGATCCAGTGATCAGTTCGACGTTGGTTACGCAGCCCTGTCATCGATGATGGTGGGACGCGATAAAGGCTTGCCGGTCAAGGCCGTCGCCGTGTTCCTGCGCCAGAGCGATATCGGACTGCTGGTGCCAAGCGGTTCGGGTATCAAGGGTCCGAAAGACCTGAAGGGCAAGAAGGTCGCGTACACCGCGGGCTCGATGGAAGGTCCGTTCATTGATACCTTCCTCGCGGCGGGGGGCTTGAAACGTTCCGATGTCGACCTGGTCAACATCGATGCATCCGGAAAGATTGCCAACTACGTGGCCGGGCGCGCGGATGCCGCATTCGCGACGGTTGCACTGGTTCTGCCGCTGGTAGCGGAATCGCGCCCTTCGGACGGCATCCTGTTCGCGGATAACGGATTGCCTATGCCCAGCTACGGAATCTTCACCTCGGAAGAGAAGCTGGCAAAACGCCGAGACGCCATCATGCGCCTGTCGAGCGTGGTGTCCGGCGCCTGGCAGTACATTTACGACGGCCATCAGGATGAAGCGGTGGACGCGATCATTGCGCAACGCCCGCAGGCCCGTCTCGACAAGAAGGTTTTGCGCGGCCAGATCGATGCGCTGAAAAAGCATTTCCAGTCGCCGGCTGCCGCCGGACAACCGATCGGCGTGCCGGTCGCCGCAGATTGGAACGCCGCCGTCAAGACCCTCACTGATGCAGGCTTGCTGAAAGGCGCACGCGATTCGAAGGAGTTCTACGAGCCAGGTATGGTGCGCCCGGAAATCTTCAGCAAGGTGCTTGGCCAATGACGGAAGCAGCAGTTACAGCACGTAGTGTGCGCAAGATCTATCCCGGAGAGCGCGGCGTGCTTGCGCTCGACAACATCTCGCTCGATATCAAACCGGGCGAGTTTGTCAGCATCCTCGGCCCGAGCGGTTGCGGTAAAAGTACCTTCCTGCGTTGCGTCGCGGGACTGGAAGACACCAGTGCCGGCGATCTGCTAGTGCAGGGCCGTCCGGTCAATGGGCCGCCCGACGACTTCGGGATGGTGTTCCAGCGCGATGCGCTGCTGGAGTGGCGCAACGTCGAGGACAACATCCTGCTGCCGATTGAGTTCAAGAAGAAATCTTCCGCCGCGTACCGGCAGAAGATGGCGGGGCTGCTCAAGCTCGCCGGCCTGAAAGACTTCGGCAACCGGTATCCGCATGAGCTGTCGGGGGGGATGCGCCAGCGTGCGGCTATCTGCCGCGCATTGATCGACGATCCGGCACTGTTGCTGATGGATGAACCGTTCGGCGCGCTCGATGCGCTGACGCGCGACCAGATGAACGTGGAACTGCAGCGGATCTGGATGGAAACTCGCAATACCGTGCTGTTCGTCACGCACGGCATCGCCGAAGCGGTATTCCTCGCGGACAGGGTAGTGGTCTTCTCGCCGCGCCCCGGCAAGATCGCCGAGATCCTGACCATCGATTTGCCACGGCCACGCAGGCTGTCGGTGCGCGAATCGCCCGAATTTGGCCGCTACTGCAACCGGATACGCGAGTTGTTCCATGAGATGGGCCTGATTGATGAGCATGAGGAGGAAGCGGCATGATGCGAATGATAGGCCGCGCGCGCCATGGCATAGTCGCGTTCACATCACTTGCGCTTTTCCTGGTGATGTGGGAAGTGCTGGTACGCGTGTTGAAGGTGCGGCCCATCATGGTCCCGCCCCCCGGCTTGGGACTGCAGGAGTTGGCTTCCGAATGGAGCTTGTATATTGGCCACGCCTGGTACACCTTCCTCACCACATCGGCAGGGTTCGTTCTGGCAGTGATTTTCGGCGTCGGCATTGCGATACTGCTGGTGGCCTCCAAATGGTTCGAGAGCGCCATCTATCCGCTGATCATTGCGATGAACAGCGTGCCGAAAGTCGCGGTCGCGCCATTGTTCGTGATCTGGCTCGGCACGGATGCAGAACCGAAAATCGCCATTGCTTTCCTGATTGCGATCTTCGCGGTCATCGTCGACACGGTGCATGGCCTGCGGTCCGTCCCGCAGGATGTGCTTGACCTGGGGCGGGTGTTGAAGGGAAGGCCGCATGATTTCTTCTTCAAGGTGCGGCTTCCTTGCGCGCTGCCTTCGATCCTTACTGGCATGAAAGTGGCGATTTCACTGGCGCTGATCGGAGCGATCGTCGGCGAGTTCGTTTCGTCGCAGCGCGGGCTGGGGTATGTAATACTCAGCGCACAGGGGACTTTTGACACGACACGCGTGTTCGCCTCAATCTTTGTGTTGGTCTTCATGGGCATCGGGATGTTCGGTTTTCTTGCATGGCTCGAACGGCGTGCGACGCCATGGCGCAATCACGCGTAATCTCAAACAACAACATCACAGGAGGCAGGACATGGGTGATCGGTTACCGGTATTCAAGGCAGCGGCTGTCCAGGCGGCACCCGTTTTCCTCGACAGGGACGCCAGCGTGGACAAGGCGTGTGCGCTGATCGATGAGGCAGGAAAAAACGGCGCGAAGCTGATCGTGCTCCCCGAAACGTTCATACCTGGCGGCCCCTATTGGGCATGGCACTTGCCGATGCGCGAGGGCGGCAAGTTCAACGCCGAGCTGTTCCAGAATGCGGTCGATGTGCCGAGTGACACTACGGTGCGGTTGGGCGAGGCGGCTCGCAAAGCCGGGGCCTTTGTCGTCATCGGCATCAACGAGCGCTCGGGTAAGTCGCTCTACAACACACTGCTTTACTTCGATCCGGAAGGTCGCATCATCGGCAAGCACCGCAAGTTCAAACCGACCGGCCCGGAAAAGCTGGTGTGGGGCGATGGCGACGGCAGCACCCACAAGGTGTACGACACCGCGATTGGCAAGTTGGGCGGCCTCATCTGCGGTGAGCACAATATGGTCCTTCCCGGCTATACCCTGGCAGCGATGGGTGAGCAGGTGCATATCGCGGCATGGTTAGGCTTTACGTTGGCCGACGTGGCGATGACGGAAATCGCTTCGCGTAACCATGCGATCGTCTACAACACCTTTGTCGTATGCAGTCAGCTGGTGGTGGGGGCTGACGTTTTCGAGAAGCTCGGAATCGATCGCAGTCAGCAGCCCGTGCAGGCTTGGAGCGCCATTATCGAAGGCGGCAGTGGCAAGCTGATTGCCGGACCGCTCGGCCAGGAAGAGGAAGGCATCGTTTACGGGGAAATCGACCTTAACAAGGGCGTTCCGAAGTACTTCATCAACGACGCGATGGGGCACTACTGGCCGAAGCAGTTCAGTGTCAATTTTGATGATCGGGAGATGAAGCCGCTTAGTATCAGCCATCCAGGGGCGGATGCCGGCGAGGAGCCTAAACTGTAAATCTTGCGGCATCAAGTCCCACCCCGCGACGGACGTAGGTTGGGATGCAATCCCAACATTCACGCTCCGCACAACGGCTGGCTTTGGTTTGGGTGTGGATGTTGGTATTGGCATGCCAACACTCCACCGGGATGCAATCAAAGCGGCAACGCCGTTTCATACTTCACCTCACGCAGCGCGACATTCGTCGTCACCTGCGCAATCCCCTGCAGCTTGAAAAGAACGTTATGGACGAAGTCGTGATACGCGTTCATATCCGCTACCACGACCTTGATCAGGTAGTCTGACGTCCCGGTCGTCTCATAACACTCCACCACTTCCGGCCGCACCCGCATCGCATTCTCGAAGGTCTCGACCACACCCTCCGCATGCCTGCTGAGTGAAACATGGGTCAGGCAGCAAACCAGCAGCCCGACCTTCCGACGGTCAACAATCGCGGCGTAGCGTTCGATGTAGCCCTTGTCTTCCAGCTCCTTCTGGCGCCGCCAGCATGGTGTGGTCGACATGCCGAGCTTCTCGGCTAACTCATTGGACGAAATGCGCCCGTTTATCTGCAATTCGCGGAGGATTTTCAGCGAAGCCGGGTCCAGAGGAGAATTTTCCATATTCAAACCTATTTCGAGAAGGATCTCGCTCAATCTACCAAACAGAGGAAACAAACAGGAATAATTTTCCGCATTCCCGGAATTACGATTTAGTCATTATTTCCAGGATTCCGCCAGGGGAGACGCATGGGTTCGATCACCGACAGGTTCGACGTACTTACGCCGGACGCGCCGCTTGTTAATTCAGGGTACAAGCTGCAGGACAACATGGAGCGCGAGCAGGGCCGTGTTTTCCTGACGGGCACCCAGGCGCTGGTCCGGCTGCTGGTCACGCAGAAGAAGCTGGACGCAGCGCGCGGCCTGCATACCGCCGGCTTCGTCAGCGGATACCGCGGCTCACCGTTAGGCGCGGTCGACCAGGAGCTCTGGAGAGCGAAAGACCTGCTCGACAAGCACGAAATCGCATTCCTTCCTGCCATTAACGAAGAGCTGGGCGCAACCGCGGTTCTGGGCTCGCAACAAGTCGAAAGCGATCCGACCCGCAAAGTCGAGGGCGTGTTTGCGATGTGGTACGGCAAAGGCCCAGGCGTTGACCGCTCCGGCGACGCGCTCAAGCACGGCAATGCATATGGCTCGTCACCGCACGGCGGCGTGCTGGTGGTTGTGGGCGACGATCATGGATGCGTGTCCTCATCCATTCCGCATCAGAGCGAACAGGCATTGATCGCATGGGGCATGCCGGTTATCAATCCCGCCAACATACAGGAGTACCTGGAGTTTGGATTGTATGGATGGGCGTTGTCGCGCTACTCCGGCAACTGGGTGGGCTTCAAAGCCATCTCGGAGACCGTGGAAGGCGGCGCGGTGGTGGAGCTGCCGTCTCTTGCGACCTGCACCGATCCGACGGATTACACACCTCCCGAAGGCGGACTGCATTATCGCTGGCCCGACCTGCCGAGTCTGGAGATCGAGCAGCGCGTCGCGGAAAAACTCAATGCGGTGCGCGCGTTCGCCCGCGTCAATTCCATCGATCGCATGGTGGTGCCCGCGCCGAACGCGAAGCTCGGGATCATCGGCGCCGGCAAGGCCTGGCTCGATCTGGTGGAAGCGCTCGCGCGCATGGGCCTGCCGCTGCAGCGGCTGGATGAGGCCGGCATCCGCATGTACAAGCCGGGCCTGACCTGGCCGCTGGAACCGACCCGCCTGATGGAATTCGCGCAAGGCCTGGAAGAAATCCTGGTGGTGGAAGAGAAGGATGCTGTGATCGAGCAGCAGGTGAAAAATCTGTTCTATAACCTGCCCGAAGGTGCGCGTCCCAAGGTGCTTGGCAAGACCGACTCCGCGGGCCAGCCTTTGCTGACCGCCCTCGGCGAACTGCGTCCCTCGCGCATCGCGCCGGTACTGGTCCGGTGGTTGTCGCCCAGGCTGCCCGGGCATAACCTGGGACAGTACCTGCCCCATTTCTGCAAAGAGGAACTCGCTTCCGCCGCACACGGTACCGTCAAACGCACGCCGTATTTCTGCTCGGGATGCCCGCACAATACCTCGACCCGCGTCCCCGAGGGCAGCCGTGCACAAGCGGGCATCGGCTGCCATTTCATGGCGGCGTGGATGGACCGCGATACCGGCACGCTGACGCAGATGGGCGGCGAGGGGGTGACATGGGCCGCGGCGTCTCGCTTCGTCAAGGAAAAGCACATCTTCCAGAACCTGGGAGACGGCACCTATTACCACTCCGGCTATCTCGCGATACGCCAGTCGATCGCCGCGCGCAGCAACATCACCTACAAGATTCTCTACAACGATGCGGTGGCAATGACCGGCGGACAAGCGGTGGACGGCAAGCTCTCAGTCCCGCAGATTGCGCAACAGGTCATCAGCGAAGGCGCGAGTAAAACGGTGGTGGTCACCGACTATCCGGAGAACTACACGGCGGTGGTATTGCCGGCCGGCGTCACCGTTCACCATCGCGGCGAGCTTGATGTCGTCCAGCGCACCCTGCGCGAGATCGAAGGCGTCACTGTCCTGATCTACGACCAGACCTGCGCCGCGGAAAAGCGCAGGCGCCGCAAGAAGAACACGCCGGAGCATGTCGAGTTCCCCGATCCGCCGCGCCGCATGCTCATCAACCCCGACGTATGCGAAGGCTGCGGCGACTGCGGGATCCAGTCCAACTGCCTGTCGATCCTGCCGCTGGAAACGGAACTCGGCCGCAAACGGCATATCGATCAATCCTCCTGCAACAAGGATTACTCCTGCGTCGAGGGTTTCTGCCCGAGCTTTGTTTCCGTGATCGGCGGAAGCCTGAAGAAACCGGCAGCCGCGACTATCACGCTCGAGCAGTTGGAGGAGATGCTCGCGAGGTATCCACTTCCCGCGCGCTACGATTTTCACAAGCCTTTCGAAATGCTGGTCGCAGGTGTCGGCGGCACCGGTGTCGTCACTGTCGGTGCATTGATCACCATGGCCGCTCATCTCGAAGGGAAGGGCGCTTCCACACTCGACTTCATGGGCTTTGCGCAAAAAGGCGGGGCGGTCATGTCGCATGTGCGCATCGGACAGTCACCCTCAGCGCTGAACCAGGTGCGCATCGACGTGCAGCAAGCGGATGCGATTCTTGCCTGCGACCTGGTCGTCGCCGCGATGCCCGATGCGCTTGCGGTTATGCGCAACAGTCACACACGGGTGGTTGCGAACGACCGCGAGATACCGACTGCGGAATTCACTCGCAACCCCGATGCGACGGTGAACAAGGATGCATTGCTGGCACAGCTGCGCAAGGTGGTTGGTGATGCGAATGTGTCCGCAATCGATGCACAGGAAGCGGCATCGCAAACCCTCGGCGACCCGATCGCAGCCAACATTCTGTTGATGGGCTATGCATGGCAGAAGGGGCTGGTTCCAGTGAGCCTGCGAGCCCTGATGGCGGCGATCGAGCTGAACAATGTCGCGATCGGGATGAACAAGAAGGCGTTCATGCTGGGGCGACTGGCTGCGGCGGACATGTCCGCGTCAGGCACGCTCGGCCAGGCCAAAGTGGTCCAGTTCACGGCGCCCACGCCGCTGGAAGAAATGGCCGCCTTCCGTGCGGACTGGTTGAAGAAGTACCAGGACAAACGCTATGCGCAGCGTTATGTGGAAGCGGTAAGGAAAATCGAGCGCAAAGAAATGGAGCTCGACGGCGCAAACTCGAAGAAGCCGTTGACCAAAGCGGTAGCACGCAGTCTGTTCAAGCTGATGGCATACAAGGACGAATACGAAGTCGCGCGTTTGCACACTACATCGGCTTTCAGGAAACAGATCGAGGCGCAGTTTCAGGGCGACTACACACTCGAATTTCATCTCGCGCCGCCGCTGCTGGCGAGGAAAAAGCCGGGTTCAGACGTGCCTGCAAAAATCGCGTTCGGGGGATGGATGATGCAGGCATTCCGGGCCTTGGCGTCTCTCAAGGTTTTGCGTGGCACCCCGTTTGATGTGTTTGGCTACACCGCTGAGCGCAGGCGTGAAAGGACGCTGAGGGACGACTACTTCAGGTTCGTTGATGAGGCTTCTGAAAAGCTCGGCGCGGATAACAAGGGAGTGATGCTGAAGCTTGCACAGCTGCCTGAGAAGGTGCGGGGATATGGGCATGTGAAACTTGCTGCGATGGAGAAGGCGGAGAATGAGGCGCGGGTGTTGAGGGAGCAGATGGAGCAGGGGACGCGCGCCGTAGCGGTTGTGCAATTACATCGAACTTTGGGCAGCTCTTAAAACTCCGGTTTGGCCCAGCCCCTTCCCCCTTGCAGGGGGAAGGAGCAAAGCACAAAGCACAAAGCGCGTGGCTCCCCGATACGCCTATCTCTTCTTCCGCAGCAGTTTCAGAATCTCCGACATCCGATAAGGCTTGCTCACAAAATCGAAATCCCTGAAGCCGGTATTTTCAGCAGCGAGCGCCGGCGCCGGATAGCCCGAAGCGAGAATGACCTTGATGCCCGGAGCACACTTGCGCGCCTCCTGGGCGAGCTGGATACCGTTCATCCCCGGCATCAGCACATCGGTGAACAACACGTCGATGTCAGGCATCCGCTTCATGATGTCCAGCGCGCCAGCGCCATTGTTGGCCGAAAATACTTCATACCCCATACTCCGGAACAGGTCGACGGCCACATCGAGAACATCGGGCTGGTCATCGACGAGCAGCGCCTTGTCGTTGCCGGCATTGGTGTCAGCGGAAGCGAGGTCTTCCTCGGTAGCTTCAAGCGCTGGCAGGTACAGGGATACCGCAGTGCCTTTGCCGACTTCCGACTCCAGTACCAGGTCGCCGCCAGACTGGTGAACGAGCCCGTAAACCTGGCTCAGGCCCATGCCGGTCCCTTTGCCCGGCCCCTTCGTGGTGAAGAAGGGCTCGATCGCATGGGCCGCGACCTCGGCCGGCATGCCCGTGCCCGTGTCCCTGACCGTGAGTTTGACGAATCGACCTTGCGGCAGGTTACCCACCTCGTTTTGGCGGAGCTCGACATTTTCTGTCGTGATCGCGAGCGTGCCGCCATCGGGCATCGCATCGTGCGCATTGGTCACGAGATTCAATAGCGCCGCTTCGAACTGCGTGGCATCCAGGAACACCGGACTCAGCCGTTCTTGCGCGTTCAGCTCGAATTTCACAGCATCGCCGCAGGCTCGCCGGAGCACGGCTTCGAACGCATTGATAACGGAATTCAGGTTGTACTTGTTCTGCTGCAGCGGTTGCCTGCGTGCGAACGACAGGAGCTGCCCGGTAAGTGTCGCGCCTCGCGTCGCGGCTCGTTGCATGCTTTCGATCGTCTTCACGGCGAATGGACCTTGCACTTCATTCGAGAGAAGTTCCAGTCCGCTGACGATGACCGCAAGCAGGTTGTTGAAGTCATGGGCGACGCCGCCTGTCAGCTTGCCGAGTGCCTCCAGTTTTTGCGACTGGAACAGCGCTTCCTTCGCGCGCTCGAGCGCGGCCGCCGCATCTCGCCGTTCCGTGATATCGCGAGTGATTTTGGCGAAGCCGACCAGTTCACCCATGTCATTGCGTATCCGGTCGATCACCACGTGAGCCCAAAACCGGGTGCCGTCCTTACGTACACGCCAGCCTTCGCTTTCAAACCGGCCTTCGGTCGTGGCGATGTGCAGCGCCCTTGCAGGCAGCCCGGCCGCACTTTCTTCCTTGGTATAGAAGCGGGAGAAGTGGGTATTGAGGACTTCGTCACGACGGTAGCCCTTGATGCGTTCGGCGCCGGAATTCCAGTTTGTGACCTCGCCATCCGGTGACAGCATATAGATCGCGTAGTCGGTTACGCCCTGGACCAGCATCCGGAATCGTTCTTCACTTGCGTGCAATGCTTCGTCGGCGCGCTTGCGTTCAGTGATGTCACGAGTAATTTTGGCGAAACCGATCAGTTCGCCGTCGCTGTCACGAATCGGATCGATGACGACATTGGCCCAGAATAGGGTTCCGTCCTTGCGTACGCGCCAACCTTCGCCCTCGAATTTTCCTTGTTCCAGCGCGGTGCGCAATCCCCGTTCCGGAAGGCCGGCGGCGCGGTCCGCCTCGGAATAAAAACGCGAGAAATGCTCGCCGATGATTTCATCCTGCGTGTAGCCCTTGATACGCTGCGCACCAGCATTCCAGCTGATGACGTATCCATCGGGCGACAGCATGTAGAGCGCATAGTCCGCAACGCTTTCGATGAAGAGGCGCAGACGTGTGGCGTCGGTCAATGCCGACTTCACACCTTTTGAATCTTGCGCCATTGGTTCCTGTTTGGGTTCCATGCCGGCATCAATCTGGATAAATGAAAAAGAAGGATTTTACACCCATCGCTCCGAGCGATTCCCGGGCGGAAAGGTTGCTCGGAGGCAGAGAGGACTACGGACTTAAAGTTGCTTTTCACGCGTCTGACTGCATATTAAAAACGCGTGTCGCCTTACATATAAAACGTTTGAATCGGCGTGGGCCCGGCTATAGGAAACGCGACTCCAGCATGATCTTTTACGGAGGATTCCTCAGGGGTGTTAAAGGGGATGTTAAAAGTTCATTTAAAAAGATTGTTTAAAAATCAGGTTATTGATGAACTTTCAATTCTTATGCGCTCTAAATTCCATATACCGGTGCATTGAGCCGGTAAATACGAACGGCGTAGCAGTTCGCGATGCGAACAACGTCGAACATTTTCCTGACATCGTGAATCTGGAGGCAGTCTATGAAGAAACTTACACTCGCAGTTCTTATTTCATCCGCGTTGGGTATCAGTGGCGCAGCCTTTGCAACAGGCTCGGCAACCGACAAATCATCCTCTGGCGCGTCTACTTCGGCGACTGATCCGTCGAAGGCCGGCAGTAGTTCCGGCATGAGTAGTGGCAGCTCGGGCACCACCGGCAGCAGCTCGTCCGGCATGTCATCCGGCGGCAGCAGCGATTCTGCTTCGTCGAGCAATCGTATCCCTGACGCCGGTGCTTCATCGAGCGGCGCCAGCGGCATCAGTGGCACCGGCTCATCGGGCGGCTCCAGTTCGGCGGGCGCAACGGATTCCAGCGGCACTAGCGGTTCATCGGCCGGGACTAGCGGATCATCCTCCGGCACCAGCTCTTCGGGCACATCCGATTCATCCAGCGGTGCAAGCTCGTCACCCAGCTCGTCCAGCTCGTCACCCAGCTCGAGCTCGTCGCCGAGCTCCAGGTCGTCGGGCTCAACCGACTCATCGAGCGGAACTAGCGGTGCGGGTTCATCCACCAGCAGCGGCACATCAGCCCCAGCCGGGGCATCGGGCACCAGCAGCTCAACAAGCGGTACAGGCGGTTCGACCTCTACTGATACCACCATCAAGTCGGACAGCGCCGGTTCAGTGGGCGCAAGTACTTCCCTCGGCGCACCTAGCGGTTCCGCCAGTTCGGGCAGCAGCAAGTAATCTGACAGCGTTACTTTCGCGTCTTATGTAGGGCCGGCCTTGCAAAGGCAGGCCCTGCCATTGCCGCTTCAAAGCCACATCGACGGATCGATTCGTTCTCACCGCTATAAGAAAACGCCGGCATGACATCGCAACATGCGACGGTCGCAGGTTGGGATGGAATCCCAACATTCGCTGTCCGCATAACGGTTGGCTTTTATTTGCGTGTGAATGTCGGAATTGGCATCCACGCCTGAGTCCATAGGGGAAGCCCGTCCAATAAAAAACCGCACGTCCGTTTCCGGAGTGCGGTTCTTGGTCGAGCCAGGCGACGCTAGTTTTCGCCTACCTTAAACAACCCTTCTTTTAACGCCGGTGCGTTTAAATGGCTTTTAAAGTAGTCCTCTGCAGGCGTGTTCTCCACTTTCACACAGCACTGTACCCAATCATTGCCGGCCACATTTTTCGCCTCGTGTTCCAGGCGTTCGTGCACCACCTTGGCCATGGCGCGAAGTACTTCCGATGAGCGCGGATTCATGGTTTGCAGCGTGGCAAAGATGAAAGTAGCAGATGGATCTTTATCGGCCACCAGCCATTCATCCGTGACGATGACCCGGCTCTTGAAATCCTCCAGCCGACCGTAGCCATGCGCGCTCAAAGTCTGATGCATCTGCAGAAAACATTTGCGCCACTCGATTTTCCGGGCCAGCGGCGCCGGCACTTCAACAGTAATATGCGGCATCTTGTTTAATCCACAGTCGCGTTGGAGCGGCGGGCAGCATCACCCCATTTTTGCGCTTCACCGGTGAGGAAGGTTTGCATTTCCTTCAGCGACATCGGCGATGGGGTCAACCCTACTTCGGCAAGCCTTGCTATCACCTCCGGTTTGCGGAGCGCCGCGTTGATTTCTTTGTTCAGTCTTTCAGCAATCGGTGCAGGCAGGTTTGCCGGACCCATGATTCCGTACCATGGTGTAGCGACAAAATCCTTCAACCCCGCTTCCTGCATGGTCGGCACGTCCGGCATCGTAGCCAGGCGAGTTGACGCGGTCTGCGCAAGCGCTTTCAGGCGACCCGCCTTGATATGTTGAACCAGCGGGCCGGGATTATCGAACATGATCGCAATCTGGTTGCTGAGCAGGTCGATCGTGGCAGGCGCAGATCCTTTGTAAGGCACATGCATGAGCTCGGTGTTGGTGGCTTGCTTGAACATCTCGCCGATGATGTGTTGCGGGGTGCCGTTGCCGGCGGAGCCGTAGGCGATCGAATTCGGTTTCGCCTTTGATGCCGCAATGATGTCGGCGATGTTTTTATAAGGCTGGTTCGGATTGGCGACCACGACGAACGGCACGCGGCTGATTACCGCCAGAGGAGTAAAGTCTTTCGCGGGATCGTAACCGAGCTTGGGATAGAGCGCTTTGCCAACTGAGATCGGGCCGGTTGCGCCAAGCAGCAGGGTATGGCCATCGGCCGCGGACTTCGCGACAAACTCTGAACCGGTAGTCCCGCCTGCGCCGGTGCGGTTTTCCACGATGACCGGTGTGCCTAAACTGTCCTGGAGATTTTTTGCGACCAGCCGGCCGAGCATGTCGGTGACTGCGCCCGCGGAATACGGCACGATCAGTTTGATCTGGCCTTTGGGAAATGCTTCCTGGGCTTGGGAAGAAACTGCTGTTGCGCTTACGAGCGTGGCGATTGCCATTCGCTGCCACGTTTTGAAACCAAACATCGGATGTCTCCTTTTTTTTGACAGGGCTTCATCATACATAAAAGGACACAATCTGGCGGGCGCGGAAAAAAAATGGCCCGCTTTGTAGCCGGGCCATGTAACTTCTTGTTAGCGTCAGTTCGGTAATCAGTCGACCGTGGCGCCGCTGTCTTTCACTACCTTCGACCACTTGATGGCTTCCGCCTTCACGAACGCACTGAAATTCTCCGGCGTGTCGCCGACAAAATCGGAACCGGTTTCAGCCAGGATCTTCTGGAACTCGGGTTCCTTCATGATCTTCAGTGTTTCGGAGTTGATCTTGTTGACGATGTTCTTCGGGGTCTTTGCCGGCGCGAAGAAGCCATACCATGCATAGGACACCAGCGACGGGTAGCCGGACTCAGCAAAGGTAGGGACGTTCGGGAGCAGCGGGGAACGCTTCGCGCCCGACACCGCAATCACCTTCACCTTGCCGCTTTTCACGTGCGGCATGATGGCGATCATGCTGTCGAACATGACCGGTACATGGCCACCCAACAGATCGTTGATCGCAGGCGCGGAGCCCTTATAGGGGACGTGAATCATATCCAGGCCGAGCGTGCTCTTGACCAGTTCGCCAGTCAGGTGCTGCGGCGTGCCCGAACCGGCGGACGCGTAGGAGAACTTTCCGCCCTGGGACTTGATAAGGGCGACCAGTTCCTGCAGGTTATTGGCCGGCACCGATGGGTGCGCGACCAGCACCAGCGGCACTCGCAACAAATTGGTGATCGGCGCCAGGTCCTTGGCCGGATCAAACGGCATCTTTTTGTAGAGGCTAGGATTGATGACGATCGGTGCGCTTGAAGTGATGAGCAACGTATTGCCGTCCGCTGCAGCGCGGGCGACAGCAGCGCTGCCGATGTTGCCGCCGCCGCCGCCGCGGTTGTCGATCACGAAGGACTTGCCGAGATTCTCGGTCAGTCGCTTGGCAATCGGCCTTGCGGCGATATCGGAGGGACCGCCCGGCGGCCATGGCACGACGACGGTTACCGTTGTGGTAGGCCATGCCTGGGCTAATGCGTTTGCTGAAAAGGCTGTCGCTGCGAGCGCGCCTAAAAAGAACTTACTGTACCGCGATGCGAGTTTCATAATTCCTGATCCGTGTTAAATGCCTCAGTCAGACTAAGGCAGAAAGTGCGTCTTGATTTCCACGTCGCTGATGGGAGAAACAAACAGGCGAGGAAAAAGGGCGTTCATTATAAACGTCCAAATGCGTAAGCGTATTGATACGCCGTATTGATACGTTAGAGGGAGAACGACGCCTTACTGTTGGTAAAAGTGAGGAGGGGTCGAACCGGCATTTTGTACTCCCAACGATTTTTTGTACTTGTGGTAGCGTCAGCGTTCGAACAACAAGGAGACCACATGACCGAACTCACCGCGGAAGACATCGAGAGCACGGCGCGCCGCGCCGGTTGGAAAATCACTCCTGAGCGAGCCGCGCAAATCGCAGTGGGCGCTGCGCCGCGCATCGCCGCGTTCGACCGCATTCGCCACAATCTTTCATTCGATGACGATGTGTCGTTCAGTGTCATGCTGCAGGAAACCCGATATCACGAACCGGACCAGTCATGAACGCACTGCATATGACCCTGACTGAAGCCGCGCAGGCGATAGCGAACAAGAAGGTCTCTTCGCTCGAGCTGACGCAGGCTGCGCTCAACCGCGCCCATGAACTGCAGGCGACGTTCAACGCCTTCGTGCGCTTCGACGATGAGGAAGCGCTGGCCGCAGCCCGTGCATGCGACCAAGAACTGTCGCGCGGCGCGATGCGCGGACCACTGCATGGCGTACCGCTCGCACACAAGGACATGTTCTACCGCGAGGGCAAGGTATCGACCTGCGGTTCGCAGCTGCGTGAGAACTGGGTAGCCGGCACTACCGCCACCGTATTGCGCAAGCTCGACGCGGCCGGAGCGATCCAGATCGGCACGCTCAACATGACGGAGTTCGCCTACGGTCCGACCGGACAGAATGCCTGGTTGGGCGACGCGAAGAATCCGTGGAATCCGGAGTACGTCACCGGCGGATCGTCCTCCGGTTCAGGCATCGTCACCGCAGCGCGCGTGGTTTATGCGGCGCTCGGTTCCGATACGGCAGGATCGGTACGCGTGCCGGCCAGCATTTGCGGCATAACCGCTATGAAGACAACTTACGGGCTGGTATCACGCGCGGGCTGCATGCCGCTTTCGGCGTCGCTCGATACGGTCGGCCCGCTGGCCCGCACCGTGGAAGACAATGCGCTGATGCTCTCCATCATCGCCGGATACGATCCGCTTGATCCGGTATCAGCGCAAGGATCAATCGGCAGATACAGCGCTGCCGCAACCCAGGGAAGAACCGCGTCGCTCAAAGGCCTGAGGCTCGGCATCCCGGTCGGATTCTTCGATGAACATCTCGACGCGGGCGTGGCAGCACTGCTGGCGGAGGCCGCTTCCGCATATCGCAAGCTCGGCGCAGAAGTGGTCGAGGTGAAGATGCCCGATCTCGATGCGCTCAATGCAGCCGGCATCCTGTTGACCTGGGGCGACGTCATTAGCATCCATGGTGACGCAATGCGCGAACGCAGCGGCGAGTACAGCTTGCAGACACGCGGGCGCATCGAGATTTCACTGGCAGCGAGCGCACAGGACTACATCGATGCGCAACGTTGTCGTAGCCATGCGCTGCGGGAGTTTGCCGGTACGGTATTCTCAGAATGCGACGCGTTGCTCGCGCCGGTGCTGTCGTTCCCGGTACCCAAGCTATCCGAAGTGGATGTGTCCGGCGGACCGAATATGATGCGCATACTCGATGAATTCACGCGCATGATGCGCCCCATCAACGTGCTCGGTTTGCCATCGCTGGCTTTGCCCTGCGGCTTTACCGATAACGGACTCCCATGCGGGATGCAGCTCATCGGGCGGCCGTTCGCCGAAAGCCTGCTATATCGGTTGGGGGCCGCATACCAGGGAGCGACTGACTGGCATCAACGTATCCCTGCAGCTGTGGCATAGAGCGGATTCTTCGCGGATGCAGGGTGCGCGATACGCACCGGCAGTTTCGGTGCGCATCGCGCACCCCGGGTGTTTCCCCTCCGATCGCCACGGCTATCGTTGCTCGTCTTCTGCTGACTTTACTCAAGGGGCATACCAACTGCCAGTGCAAGACTCTATACCTCCATACTCATCTACGCGATTGACGCCCGCTCATCTTCGGGGGGCGGTCCATACAGGAGGAAACATGATGCAAAAAATCAAGCGGGGTTTCGTCGCATTTCTGGTTGGTGCGTTTACATTCGTCGGCTTCACCCAATCGGTGCAAGCGGCACTGATTGGTACGGAACAAGTAGCCTCCGTGCAGGCGTCCCGACAAAACCGTGAAAAAATCGCGGCCGCGCTCGCGCGGCCGGAAGTGATCGCACAGCTCGAGCAAATGGGCGTCGATAAGGATGGCGCGCAGTCCCGAGTCGCCGCGTTGACCGATGCGGAAGCCGCGTCCGTGGCCGGCGAGATCGACAAGTTGCCGGCGGGAGCCAGCGACTGGGCCTGGGCCGGGTGGCTGGTTGGAATTTTCCTGATCCTGGTAATCACTGACTACATCGGCTGGACGCACATCTTCCCGTGGACCAAGGCGAAGGCCAAACGCTAAGGGCGTTCGATAGGAGCATCGTAGCCCACGCGGTTTCGCAGCTTTTGATTCCGCGTGAGCACGGAGTGCCCACCCTACGAAGATTCCGCCTGGTTGGTGCCACCCGATGATTTCGCCTGACCCGGCCCGGCACTTGTCGACTGCTCCTGACCGCCGGAGCTAGCGGACTGCGGTGACGCCGCCTGCCCCTGACCGCCGGAGCCAGCGGATTGCGGTGACGCCGCCTGTCCTTGACCGCCGGAGCTAGCGGATTGCGCTGACGCCGCCTGTCCCTTCGCCGCACCACTGCCGGCGCTCGCCTGTATATTCAGCTTTTTCGCGCCGCCGCCGGTTTTCTTCGGCAGCGTCAGGACCAGTATGCCGTTCTCAACGCGGGCTTCCGCCTTTGATTCGTCGACTTCCTGCGGAAGGGTAAAGACGCGATATTCCTCGCCATAAACGCGTTCGCTCAAGAGCATGTCCCCGCGCTGATCGGTTTGTTCCTGTACCACGTCCGCGGCAATGGTTACCGTATTGCCGTCAACAGTAACCGCGATGTCCTCGCGGTTGGCCCCGGGGACATCCGCCCTCAGGATGTAGGCCTGGTCGTTTTCCTCGATATCGACCATCATGCGCGGCGCCTGCTCGAGATTGCGCAGAACCGGCGCCATCGAAATGCCTCTCAAAAGATTTCCGATATCCGGAAGAATTCCAGGTTGTACCAAATTGCCCCGTTGACCGGGGCGTGTCATCATGTTGCGAGCCACAGTGGCCTCCTTTTCCAAACTTCACGAAACAATCATCAATGTCCTGCCAATTGCCACGCCCATGAAGCGATGGCGATCGACGGCCGCATGCGCACGTGTGGTTGATCGGTGTGAAGACGCTGCAACGATGCACTCATGGTGCGAGCGAACAGTATCGACCCGCCTGCGCCTGTCACATGTACGTTCGCATACGTCATACCAGCATAGGCGGTCACGGGGGTGGTTGCTGTCAAAATGATGTCGCTCGTTTCCCAGGTGGGCATGTCCCAAACGGGCATGTCCCCGAAGTGGTGCATCCCTTGCCGCCCGTTTTGTTTTGCTCAGCGAAGTCGAACGTAGCCGCGTAAAAGTGGACTAATATTGTTTGAGCGACACAGGAGTGTATCCATGGAGAGCAAAAAGAACGCGCAGCCGGAAGGGCTATCCTTGTGGCTCAGATATTTGTGGCGGCTGGCGATGCCGTTCTGGTTATTCCGTGATGCGCGGAGCGGGACGGTGGAACAGCGGCGGGCCAACTACAATTTCAATCGTTCTCGCCGGCATTTTCTGCCTTTCTATATCGCGAAATGGATAGGCATCGCGCTGTGCTTGCTGCAAATGACACAACTCCTGTCGTACCTGATGAATCTCACCGTGGCGCAGAGCGTCAACCACCTGTGCGCCGCCTTGTTTTGCATGAGCACCGGCATCGGATTCGCGTTTGCCTGTGTGGTGATCGCAGTCATCTCGGCCAGCTATCTGTTCCTCACCTATGTGCACGATTGACAACTGTCACCGACTGAACCACCACCAGCCACCATAAATGGCCAAGGCCCAGATAGCCACAACGCCAACGGCGCCGGCGATACTTTTGGGCCTGGCCCGCCGTTCTTCCATCCATTTTTCCGCCTGTGCCCTGCAGCTTTCAACAACGTGCTTCGGAAGCAAGCGGACGGCAAGCCATATTACCGCCGGCAAAAGCAGCGCCTCGTCGAGATACCCTAGCACCGGAATGAAATCGGGAATGAGGTCGATCGGACTGAGCGCATAAGCGACCGCAAAAATGCATAAGCCTTTCGCCAGCAGCGGCGTGTCGGAGTGGCGCTGGGCAAACCAGAGCATCACGGCATCGCGCTTGATCCGCTTTGCCCAGGTTTTGATGGAGGCTGTAATCGACATAGGGTGCTTTCGTTCCGGATTGCGATTCTATCCAGAATCGGATTCGCCCGCTTAGGCGCCGCGCAGGGATAAGTTGGGCAATTTGGCGGCCGTCGCGGGATGCGGTGCAAGGGGCCCGCCGAGGGGCGTGAGGAGGAGCCATAGCGAGCTATGGCGACGACGAGCAACGCGTTCGCAAGAAAAAAGAAGAACAGGCTCTCTGCAACGCGCCTGCTACGGCCAGCAAAATTAACCAACTTATTCCTGCGCGGTGCCTTACTGCTATTGATCCATTCGGTTGCCGTTTGCTGCCCGAG
>JAQGMD010000196.1 GCA_028292565.1 Burkholderia sp.
ATTGGTATCTTCCAGGAGGCAAACTTGAGCCGGGCGAGCGTGCGGAGCAGGCGCTCCAACGCGAATTGCTGGAAGAGCTCGGCATAGTCATCGAACCGCAGTCGATACGCTATTTGTATACGGTCACCGGCCCGGCTTACGGGCAAGACGCGGAAGTCGAATTGATCTGCTTTGCCGCCGACTGGCAAAACATCCCGCGGCCCTACGGCGAGATCAGTGAAGTGGAATGGATCGATTTTCGCGATCAGGAACGCCTGGCGCCGGCGGTGAAGATTCTTTGCGCGGAGTGGCTCGTGGATGCGCGGGAGTCGTGGCAGCCCCGACTCGTCGCACTTGCATCTGCGAGCAGTGATGACGATGGCGCGCACGACATCAGCCACTTGCACCGTGTCTGGCAGGCTGCTCGCACAATGATGGCGGATCACCCGGAAGCCGACGAGCTCATCGTCCAGGCCGCGTGTTATCTGCATGACCTGGTCAACCTGCCGAAGAACCATCCGGAACGCCACCTCGCGTCGCGGCAGGCGGCGAAAATCGCATGTGACAAACTGGCTACGGCCGGCTTTCCGACATCAAAACTCGAGAGCGTTGGGCATGCGATTGAGGCGCACAGTTTTTCTGCGGCAATCGCGCCGCTGACGCTCGAGGCGAAGATTGTGCAGGATGCGGATCGGCTTGATGCGCTCGGCGCTGTCGGACTTGCGCGGATGTTTTATACGGCGGGCCGTATGGGTTCATCGCTCGCACATCCCATCGATCCCTTGGCATTGGAGCGAGAGATGGATGATCGCGCGTATGCGCTTGACCATATTGAACGCAAGCTGGCGACGCTTCCAGCGACCATGCAAACGGAGGCCGGGCGGAAATTGGGAGATGCCCGTCTCGCCTGGCTTCGGGCTTTTCGCGACACCTTCGTGGCGGATTGGGGACCGGAAGGGACCGCCATTCAATAGGACGCAGGATGGGTAAAGCGTGTGCGACACGATACGGAATGCACCTTCACATCGTCCGCCTCTCCAACCGAACTCTGGCCCGAACCCGAAGGGCCAAGAATCGCTATAGGGTATCACTTGGGCGGAGAAAGCTACCATCAGCCGTGCTCAGACTACGTTCTTCCCGCTATGAAATCGTCGAACTGCTCGCAGGGCAGCGGGTGGCTGAACAGGTAGCCCTGGTAAGCAGCGCAGCCTTGCATCGCCAGAAAATCCCGCTGGGCTTCGGCTTCAACCCCCTCAGCCAGCACCGCCAATCCAAGCGTTTTTCCCAATGCCACGACGGTGCGCGCTATCGCTGCATCATTCGGATCCGTCAATACGTCTCGCACGAAGGACCGATCGATTTTCAGTTGATCCAGCGGCAAGCGCTTGAGGTAAGAGAGCGACGAATATCCAGTGCCAAAATCGTCCAGGGAGAAGCCCACTCCCACCGCCTTGAGCCTCGTCATTTTGTCGATAGTGTCGTCAACGTTATTTACCAGCACGCTTTCGGTAAGCTCGAGCTTGAGCATGGCAGGATCCGCTCCGGTTCTTTCAAGCGTGGCCATCACCTGCTCCGCAAAATCCAGTTGCCGAAACTGGCTGGCGCTCACATTCACCGCCATCGTGAGGTTCACCGTGTTCGGCCGGGTTGCCCAACTGCTCAGCTTCTCGCAGGCGCTATTGAGCACCCACTCTCCCAACGGGAGAATGAGTCCGGTCTCCTCAGCCAGCGGAATAAACTCGGCAGGCGACACCATGCCGCGCGCAGGATGCAACCAGCGCACCAGCGCCTCTGCTCCAATGATGTTTTCATCAAAATCGGCCTGGGGCTGGTACTGCAGAAAGAACTGCTTATCCTGCAAAGCTTTGCGCAGGTCGGCGTCCAGCTCCATGCGCGCCGCGACCGCCGCCTGCATCGCCGGATCGAAGAAGCACACGGAATTGCGGCCCGCTGCCTTCGCTTGGTACATGGCAATGTCCGCGCGTTTGAGCAAATCGTCAACGGTTTCCTTGCCGCCGCCGAACAAGGTGACGCCTATGCTTGGAGTAGCGTTGTAGTGTTCATAACCGTGCAGCGAAAAAGGGAGATGAAATGCGCCGAGGATTTTCCCGGCAATGGCACTTGCCCGAGCATTAGCCTGCTCGAGTCCCTCGCCAAGATGAGTGAGCATGACGACGTATTCGTCACCTCCGAAGCGGGCGACCGTGTCACTCTCATGCACGGTCGCCGTGAGGCGCCTGGCGACCTGCCGCAGCAGCAGGTCGCCCTTGTCATGGCCGGAAGTATCGTTCAGGGTCTTGAAGTTATCGAGATCGATCAACAGCACAGCACCTTTCTGCCCGATGCGCGCAGCTTCGAGCAGCGCATGTTGCAACCGGTCGGTCAACAGGGACCGGTTCGGCAGTCCTGTGAGCGCATCGTAAAACGCGAGATGATGCACTTCACGCTCGGCCGCAATGCGTTGCGTAATATCGGTTTTGATACAGAAAATCGATTTCGGGCGCCCGTCCGGATCGCTGACCAGGGTCCAATGATTTTCCACGACCAACGGGGTGCCGTCCCGATGCCGCTCATCGATCTGTCCGAAGAAATCTCCCTTCGCCAGCACGACCTTCGTGGCCACGCGAAGCTGCTCGGGATCGCCGTACGGGATGTCACTGATCGAGCTGCCTACCGCTTCCTCCGGCGTCCATCCATGCAGTCTTTCAGCGCCTTTGTTCCAGTAAAGGATCTTGCCGTCCAGTCCGCGCACGACGATCGCGTCTCTTGCCTGATCGAGCAACGCGGCCTGGTCACGGATCCGCGCGTCGGACTTCTGTCGCTCTTCCTCCGCTTTTTTTTGCTCGCTCAGGTCGACCATCGCGCCGACCACACGCACGGCTTTCCCGTCGCTGCCTCGAATGATGAAACCGCGGTCCAGAATATGCGCATGAGTGCCGTCGTTGCGCTGGAATCGGTATTCATCGCTCCAGTTTTCGTCGTCGCCGTCAATGGCGGCCTGAATGCCGCTGAATATCCGTTCTTTGTCTTCGGGATGGATCCGATTGATCCACCACTCGATGTCGGCCTCTATCTCCGTCGATGAGAAACCGAACAGTACATGAATATTCTCGTTCCACCACAGCGTGCCGGAGATGAGGTCCCAATCCCAGATCGCGTCGGTGGTCGCCTTGGCAATAATCTTGAATCGCTCCTCGCTTTCGCGAAGGCGTTCGGCCGACTCTACCGCGATGATGCTTTGTATGGCTCCCAGCTCGTCTTTGACTCGTTGCAACTGGTCACGAAGCGCTTGAAGTTGCTTTTCCATCGACTGCTCCTGTATTCCGATCACTGCCGGCGTTGCATCTTTGGAATCATGCGACATCACCTTCATAAATGCAAAGTCTTTCCGGACACCATTCAGTTCCTGAAACAGTCTTATGAAAAACGGGAAGGCCGGCTGGTGTTGACTGCGGCGGATTTGAATAAAGGGATCAATCGCTGCTATCACGCGATCAACAAAGTACACGGTGAAGCTATTGCTCCTGGCGCAATTGGTTTACAGTAAGTCGGCGGCAACAACGGGAGGGCGCGGTACGACGCAACAAATCACGAGCTAACGCTTCAGCCGGTGATACTCGCTATAGTGTCGAATCGCCGCCTTCGGCTGATCAAGAACCTCATGCAACCGTGCAGCGTTATAGTGTGCATCCGCCATGTGCGGATCGAGGCTGAGCGCCGCCTTGTAGCACTTCAGCGCTTCAGGGATACTCCTGAGCTCCTCGTAAACAATGCCCAGGTTGAAATATATGAGGTTAGCGCCGGGACAATGCACCAGCGCTTCCTGGCACACTGCAAACGCTTCGATGTACTGCTCGCCCTCAATCAACAGGCAGCTGAGGTTGATGTAGGCCTCGACGTATTTCTGGTCGATGTCGATCGCCCTTTCGTAATACTCGATGGCGCGCACCGGGTCGCTCACTTCCAGCTTCACGGCCGCATTGAACCATCCTGACGCGGAGAGGTTCGGCCCTGCGCCCGGCACATCGACCGGCGCTAGCGCCAGCACATTATCGGTTTGCCCGGTTTCGGTGAAATCGATGACGAGCTGCCCCTGGACATTTCTCATGCCTCCCGCATCCCTTACCACCAGCTCTTTGCCGGCGACGGAAATACGCAGGCTTGCCGGTGACGAAGAATTGCCGTCCTTGCCGAGTTTCCTGAGAAAGTGCGCCGTTTTGTGCGGCGGAATACCGGCCGTATGCAGTTCATGCGCTTTGCGCATCATCACGACGTCGTTGAAGGAGAACAGGTATTCGCGCCGTTTGCCGCGCACAGGGTTGATGAAGCCATCTTTGACGAGGCTGGCGACCACCCGCCGACTGATGCCATATTTTTTCTGGATGTCAGCAATCGTGAAGCTTTTCATGCCGCGCTACTTTTTGGCTCGCGTTTTCTTCGCAGGCGCCGGCTCCTCGGCCGCCGCTACGCGCTTCGCGCTCTTGCGCGGCTTTGCGGCGTCACTCTTTGCAGCTCCGCTTTTGGCCGGCGCGCCCTTGCTTGCCAGGCTTTGCCGCAATGCCTCCATCAGGTCGATGACCTGGGCGCTTCCGGTTTCAGGCTCTTCGGATACGGTGATTTCCTGCCCGGCGATTTTCGCGTCGACCGCCGCCTCGATGCGCTTCATCACTTCGTCCTCATACTCGTTCGGGTCGAACTCATCCTGCGTAATCTGCTCGATCAACTGGACCGCAAGTTCGAGCTCAGGTTTCTTTACCTCGGTCAGGTCCACCCCCAACTCTTTCATCGAGCGCACTTCCTTGGCATAAAGAAGCTGCTGCAGCACCAGCCCGCCTTCCGGAGACGGCCGTACCTGGACAGTATAAGATTTTCCCCTCCACGCCCAGCGCGCGAGCGCGCAACGATTGGTCTTGCGCATGCCCTCGTAGAGCAGCGTGTAGGGTTTGTCGCCACGCTTGTCGGGCGTCAGGTAGTACGCCTTGTCGTAGTAAATCGGGTCGATGGCGCCGTCCGGAATGAACGCCACGATATCGACCGTGTGCGTGCCTTTTTCTTCCAGGACCTTTAACTCCTCAGGCGAGAAACTCACGTACTGGTCTTTGGTGAATTCATAGCCCTTGATCATCTCGGAACGTTCGACCACCACCTGCTCCTTGATGCAGATGTACTGCTGTTTTAGCCGCGAGCCGCAGGCCTTGTGCAGCAGATTGAATGAGATCGCATCCTTGGCCTGGGTCGCCGGGTAAACCTTTACCGGAATGGATACCAGGCCAAAGGATAACGAAAGATCGGCAATGGATCTGGCAGCCATGTTTGCACCTCTATGGTTTGAGTAACGTGTCCCCTCTTCAAGGATTGCCGCCCGGACAGAGGCGCGTGTTGATCCAGATCGAGGTGTCGCCTGCGGGAAATTGAGCAAACTCAGTTAAGCAAGCGCAATTAAGCAAAATTAAGGGCCGGCCTTTCCGACCGCCCGTTCCACACTTTGCTCAAGTCGAAGGAACTCCGCCCACGGGTCCTCGAACCGCCCCATGGTCTTCGCGGCGCTCGCAATGCGGAACGCTGCCGGATCGATATCACCGAGGTCCTCCCACGCAACCGGCACCGAAAACGTCGCCCCGGGCTGCGCGCGCGGCGAATACGCCGCATGCAGCGTGCGCCCTCTTCCGTTCATGTTGTGATCGATGAATATCTTCCCGGTCCGTTTCGGGATACTCCATTCCATCGTCACTTCCTCCGGATGCGCGGCCACGACATGGCGGCCGATGATTTCGCAAACGCGTTTCGATTCTTCAAACCCGAGCGACTTCTTGATCGGCACGAATACATGCAAGCCGGTCTTGCCGGTCGTCTTCACGAATGATTTCAGCTGTAGCGCATCGAGCACTTCTTTCAACCAGTACGCGACCTTGACGCAAAGCTTGAAGGCTCGCGCGTTGTACTCAGGTTCGTCTCCGGGCTCCTCCTTGCCCGAGTACACAAAAGGATCAAGATCGAAGGCGAGATAGTCCGGTTTGTCGAATTCGGCAAGCACCTCGTCGTCCACTTCCTCCTTGAGCCTGTGCGCGCTCGAATGCCATACATGAAACTCGAGCGTTCCCAGGTTGCCCAGCCAGATGAGACTGGCAAGGTCATTACACAAGATCAGCGGCTTGCCTGCATCCTTTTCACCGGACGGAAAACTGAGCATACGCATGAACGGCGGCAGCTTTTGATCGAGGTGTTTCTGGTAAAAGCGCTCGCCATTTATTCCATCCGGCATGCGGATCAGTGTGACGGGACGATTGCGAAGGTACGGAAGCAGGTACGGCGACGCGATGATCAGGTAGCGCAGCAAGTCGCGTTTGGCAAGCGCCTTGTACCGCTTGTAGGCGGGCCATAAAATCTTGTCGAGCTGGGTTACCGGGACCTTGTGCGCGCCGACGGTCAGGCTTCCTTTTGTATCTAACGCGTCGAGCTGCGCGACGATATGGTCAAGATCATGGCTTTCGCCTGCCGGGACGATAGTCGATTCGGCCGATGGCGCGAACACGGAATTGGCATCCACGTCGTCCCGCAGTCGCAGGAACACCGGGTGACGCAACCGGTCGTCTTTGGTCACCTCGTAGTAGCTCACCTCAGCGACCAGTTTCGGCTCCACCCACGTCGCTGCAACCGGCTCGTTCAGCTTCACTGTCGGCTTCTTCGTCACCATCGTTTCAAACCGGCTGAGCAGCAGGTCGATGGTCTCATCGCTGAAGCCTGTGCCCACCCGTCCGGTGTATTTCCATTCACCATCCGCCCAGTAGCCGAGCAGCAGCGAACTCAATGTGCGTTTTCCTTTTGTGTAGCCGACGATGACGAATTCCCCCGACTTCAGCTGCTTGATCTTCAGCCATGCCCCCGAGCGAATTCCAGGCAGGTAAAGACCGCCCTTTTCCTTGGCCATGATGCCCTCGAGCCCGGTGTCGATCGCGGCCCGGTAAAGCGCAACGCCGTCACCGTCCGCATGCACGACCTGCACGGCCGCGCCGGGCGTCAGGCATTGTTTCAGGAAACGCCGGCGGTCGGTGTACGGCGCACCCCTCGTGTTCACGCCGGCAGCGTGCAGTACATCAAAGCAGTAGAAAACGCAGGGACGGGAGCGGTCCTGCGCAGCGCCCGGTTTGAAACGGTTCTGCAGAGCGGAGAAGGACGGACGGCCGTTCTCGAAGGCGACGATCTCGCCGTCCAGCAGCAGGGGTTGAACCGGTTGGCGCGCGAGCTCGGCGACCAGTCCCGGGAAGTGCTGCGTATAGTCATTCCCACCGCGCGACAGGATGGTGACCTTGCCCTTGTCGATATACGCGGTCGCGCGATAACCGTCGAGCTTGGGCTCGTACATCCAGCCGGGTTGGGTAAACGGTTCGTTGACCGTCTGTGCCGTCATGACCGGGATTTTGGCCGGCATAGTCTCCAGTGGTTCACCCGGCGCCATTTGCGCGACTGCCAGGCGCGGCACCGCGCTGGTAACCGACTCCACGGTTGAATCGGAAAGAGGCGAAACGGTCAGGTCCGTCGTCGCCGCCATGATCCCATCATCATGCTTGATGAGCAGCCAGCCTTTTGCCGTACGAATCAACGCATAGGAACCTTTCAGC
>JAQGMD010000202.1 GCA_028292565.1 Burkholderia sp.
CGAAGTATACCGCTGCAACGGCGTACCTCAAACGGCTTGCGCGGTCGTCAAAAAAGAGTGTACGCACTATAAAAATGACTTTATAGCTAATTTCCCGCATCCCGGATTTCGACCGGGCCGGCAACCATCGTACCTCACATACGCGCCAAAATGAAACACTTGGACAACGGAAAAATCTGTTGTATATTTTGGTGTGTACACCATAACCTACTTGCACTCTCGGTTATGAATCGGCCAGCGATGGCGGCATTGGACAGGGCGTTCCATGAATACGATATCTGAGCGGCACGCGCTGCAGGCAATACGCTTGCACATCAACGGAAAGGCGGTCGATGTCGATGCCGCGCCGGGGAAACGTTTATCGGACACCTTGCGTGATGATCTCGGACTGACCGGCACCAAGATCGGATGCAGCGCAGGCGACTGCGGCGCCTGCACGGTGCTGCTCGACGGCGAACAGATCTGCGCCTGCATCACCGCGACCGGTCAATGTGCCGACCGCAAAGTGACCACCGTGGAAGGCCTCGCCGTGGATGGCGAGATGAATCGCCTGCAGCTGGCTTTCGCCGCACACGGCGCAGCGCAATGCGGTATCTGCACGCCCGGCATGTTAATGGCAGCGACGGACGTACTGCGGCGCCACCCGAATCCGACGGAACAGCAAGTGCTTGATGGCCTGGGCGGCGTACTCTGCCGTTGCACCGGCTACCGCAAAATCGTTGAAGCGGTGTTGGCGGCGGCACAAGGCCAACTTGAATTCCCGGAGCCCGAAGCCGGGCACGCGGTGGGCACACGTCTGGCGCGCCTCGACGGCGAGGCCAAGATCACCGGCACGGAGATCTACGGCGCCGATTACTTTCCGGCAGGTTCACTATGGCTGCGCACTGTGCGCTCGCCGCACTCGCGCGCAAAGTTTACGCTCGGAGACCTTGACGCGTTCAAATCCCGGTACCCAGGTATAGAAGCCATCTTCACTGCGAAAGACGTCCCGGAAAACAGTTTTTCGGTCTTCCCTGTACCCAAAGACCAGCCAGTGCTCGCCGAAGGCTTCGTGCGCATGCGCGGCGAGGCGGTGATGGCCATCGTTGGCGATATGGATGCGGTGCAGGCCATACCCGAATCGGCAATGCCGGTCACCTGGCATCCGGACGACCCGCTCGACACCTCTGAAAAAGCGCTGTGCGCCACTGGCGATGCGGTGCACGATTTTGCGCCCGACAACGTGATGGTGCGCGGCCGCGTCGTAAAAGGAGACGCCGAAAAAAACCTGCGGCAGTCGGCGTATGTGGCCGAAGCCGAGTACCGCACCTCGTATGTCGAACATGCGTATATTGAACCGGAAGCAGGTTATGTCGAAGTGTTCGATGACCACGGAAAACAACGCGTGCGCGTATTCACATCCACTCAGTCGCCCGAGATGGATCGCATTGAAGTGGCACGCATCCTGAAACTGGAACCGGATGCGGTGCACATCCTGCCCTCAGGAATAGGCGGAGGCTTTGGTGGCAAACTCGACGTCTCGCTGCAAGGCGTGCTCGCGGTCGCGGCATGGCGCCTCAAGCGACCGGTGCGCACTGTCTATCACCGGTCCGAATCAATGGTCTCGACCACCAAGCGTCATCCGGCGCGCATACGTGCGCGCTACGGATGCGACGCCGACGGCAAGCTGACCGCGCTGGATTTCCATGGCGACTTCAATACCGGCGCCTACGCCAGCTGGGGCAGCACCGTTGCCAATCGTGTGCCGGTGCATGCGCCCGGTCCTTATGCAGTGCCGCACATGCGTGCACTGACGCGTGCGATCTATACCCACAATACGGTGGCCGGCGCGTTTCGCGGTTTCGGCTTGCCGCAGGCAAGCATCGTGACGGAAGCCTTGCTCGATGAACTGGCGGAACAAGCGGGCATCGACAAGCTGGCGTTTCGTCTCAAGAACGCGATTCGCAAGGGCGATGCGACGCCCACGGGGCAAATACTGCATGCCAGCGTCGGCATGGCGGAGTGTCTGGAGGCATTGCAGCCGGCATGGGAAGCGGGCAAGGAAGCGCGGGTCGAATTCAACCGGCGCGCGGTTGAGGAAGGCAGCGTGCAACGGCGCGGCATCGGCGTTGCGTGCATGTGGTACGGCATCGGCAATACCGTGATCGCGAATCCCTCGACGATGATCGGCACGTTGCGCAGCAATGGCCGACTGTTCCTGTACAACGGCGCGATGGATATCGGGCAGGGCACTTATACAGTGATACCGCAGATCTTTGCCGATGCGGTTGGCTTGCCGGTAGCGCTGGTTGACCAGGTGATGGGCGACACCGACCTCACCCTCGACGCGGGGAAGTCGTCGGCCTCGCGCCAGACGTTTGTCTCAGGCAATGCGGCGAAATTCGCCGGCGAGGAAGTGCGGCAGCAGTTGTTGAAAATGCTGGGCCTGGGGCAGCATGCCCGGCTCAGCATCAACGGGACGATGTTGATCGGCCGGGATAACGGTGCAGAAAAATCCATCGATCTTTCCAGGCTGCCCGCCAATGAACAGGGTGATGTGGTGTCGGGCCGCGGTTATTTCAATCCGCCGACGGTGCCGCTCGATGCGAACGGCCAGGGCGTGCCCTATGCGACCTACGGTTTTGCCGCGCAGATGGCGGAGGTCGTCGTCGATCTCGAACTTGGCACAGTGAAGGTGCTGCACCTGCATGCGGCGCACGATGTCGGCCGCGCGGTCAATCCGACGCAGGTCGAAGGGCAGATCCACGGCGGCATCGCGCAAGGTCTCGGAATGGCATTGATGGAGGAGTACATCAGTGGCCGCACCGACAACCTGCATGATTACCTGATCCCGACGGCCGGCGATATGCCACCTGTCACGGTGCATATCATCGAAGACGCGGAGCCGCTTGGACCGTATGGGGCGAAGGGCGTCGGAGAGCCGGCATTGATCGCCACGCCGGGAGCAATTCTGAATGCGGTACATGATGCGGTGGGTGTGCGCGTGACAAAAATTCCGGCGACGCCCGATCGGGTGCGGTCGGCTATCCGGGAAAAAAAGGCGAAGGAAGAATGTAGGTTGGGATCTGCGGCGCGTGCGCCGCAGATCCCAACCTACGCCTGCTGCCAGAACAAACAGCAATTCGGTATTTTCATCGCAGTTGAATAACTATAACGGAGGCAGTGATGGCAAGATTCGGAAATGTGTTCGCACTCTCAGCTGTATCCCTGGCAGTTTCTCTATCGTTCAGCTCCACGGCCACGGCAGCCCCGCTCAAGATCGCACTGATCGAAACGCTCACCGGCGCCCAGGCCGCCACCGGCAAGATCTACGAAATGTCGACCCGCTATGCGGTCAACCAGATGAATGCGCAGGGCGGCTTCAACGGTGCGCCGATCGAACTGATCGTTCTCGACAACGCGGGCACTACCTCAGCGGCGAGTGACCGCTTCAAGGAAGCGCAGGCAGCCGGTGCGCATATCGTGGTCCAGGCCGCATCTTCCGCCATCGCGGGACAGCTGCAGGAAGACGTGCGCCGGCATAACCTGCGCAATACGCAGGCGCCGATGATGTTCCTGAATGTGGGTGCGGAAGCGAGTGACCTGACCGGATCCAAGTGCCACTTCTACAGTTTCCGTTTGACCTCGACCGCCACAATACGAGCCAATGCGCTGCTCGGCGTGATGAAGCAGGCCAATGTCCTGGGCGACCGGGTGTACGCAGTCAACATGAACTATGCGCTCGGCCAGGAAATGGATGCGGCAACTACCGCCAATGCAACCAAACTCGGCTATACCGTAGTGGGCAAGGTGCTGCACGATGTAGCGCGCATCCAGGATTTCTCTCCGTATGTAGCGCGTATCGTCGATGCCAAGCCGACATCGGTCATTACCGCCAACTGGGGTAACGACCTGGTGCTGCTGGTGAAGGCATCGAAAGAGGCCGGACTCAAGGCAGTGTTCGGCGGCATGTACTTCGACCAGCCAGGCAACATCGCCGCTGAGGTCGATGCGTTGATGGGCGGCTACGTCTCCTCGACCTTCAACAACGAGGCCGACAACTCCAGCATGAAGGAAGACTACAAGAAAACTACCGGCGCATATCCGGTGTCCTATGGCGCGCATACGGTCACGGTGCTGCGCTATCTGCATAGCGCGTTGAAGAATGCGAGTACGAATGGCGGCGCGGTCGACGTGAAAGCAATTGCCACCGCGCTCGAATCGGCCACCTTCAAGTCGGAAATGGGAGACCTCGCGATTCGCAAGGAAGACCATCAGCTGATCCTGCCGATCGTCGTTTCAAAGATCTCCGAGAAGGTGCGCTTCCCGCTCGACAACACCAGGATGGGACTCGAGGTCGTGGCGAAGATGCCGGGCAAGGACATTATTTATCCGGTGCAGGACAGCTGCAAGATGCAGCGCCCCTAAGCTTCGTCGCAATAATAATAACCAGAAAGGGTGACCCGGGTCGACCATGGATTTATTCGCCATTTCCCTTCTTAACGGACTCGTGTACGGGCTAATCCTGTTCATGCTCTCGTCCGGGCTGACGCTGGTATTCGGGATGATGGGCATCCTGAACCTGGCGCATGCCTCGTTCTTCATGATCGGCGCGTACGTGGGATACGTGTTCACTTCATTGGGGTATTTCTGGCTCGGCGTGGTGGCGGCGCCCGTCGTCGTTGGCGTCATGGGCATCGTTATCGAGAGAACGATGCTCAGGCCGATACACAAACACGGCCATGGCCAGGAACTGATATTCACGTTCGGCCTGGCCTTCGTCATCGAGGAATTCGTCAAGCTGTTCTTCGGCGATTTTTCCGTTGAGTATTCAATACCAAAACAAATGTCGTTTACGGCATTCCACCTGTTCGGTAACGACTTCCCGTTCTACCGGTTGTTCATGGGCGGCGTCGCGGTGGCGATGTTCATCCTGATCGGCGTGCTGCTTACCTATACACGCATCGGTCTCATCGTGCGGGCCGCGGAGCGGCTGCCTGTGATGACGGCGGCGCTCGGGCATGATGTATGGCGCGTCTTCAGCGGCGTGTTCGGACTCGGTGCGGCGCTTGCCGGGCTGGCGGGTGCGATCGCCGGAGCGTATTACCCGACCAGTCCCGCGATGGCGATCAACTTCGGCATCATCGTATTTGTGGTGGTGGTGGTCGGCGGTCTTGGTTCTATCCAGGGCTCGTTCTGGGCATCGCTGCTGATAGGCGTGCTGACCTCCTGCATCATTGTGATGGACTGGTCGCTGGCGGACGCCGCCAGGCTGATCGGATTGGGCGACATGGCGAAGCAGGCAGGTGGCGTGTTCCTGATTCCGGTCTCGGCACTTGCGGGCGTCGTGCCCTTCCTGTTGATGCTGCTGGTCCTGCTGTTCAGGCCGGCCGGGCTGATGGGAGAACGCAAGTGAGCCGCAATAAAAATGTGTTGATGCTTGCGGCGCTGCTGTGCGTACTCTTGCTGTTGCCGCTTGCGATAAGCGGCTTTGCGCAGGGTGTGATGACCAAGATGCTGATCGCCGCATTGTTCGCGACCGGCTTCGGCATATTGATCGGACAGGCCGGCCTCCTGTCGTTCGGGCATGCGGCGTTGTATGGCATCGGTGCGGTAGCGACCATTCACGTGATGATGCTGGCCGAGCGTGGCCTCTTCGGTTTGCCGACGCCGCTGATGCCGCTGGTAGGCGGACTTGCGGGCGCGCTGCTCGCCGCGTTCGCCGGTTATTTTGCGACGCGCCGATCCGGCGCCTATTTCACGCTGATCACCTTGGCCATGGCGGAACTGGTGCACGTAGTTGCCGTGCAGTGGCAGCCTGTATTCGGCGGCGAAGCCGGACTTA
Organism: Burkholderia sp.; assembly: GCA_028292565.1. Next base: position 5,825 of record JAQGMD010000202.1, read on the forward strand.
CCGCGATGCGTATGCCATGGGCCGGCATCACTTTCGGCACGCCGGTTTCCGTGTACTACACCACACTCGTGTGGGTGGTCGTTTGCCTGGTGATCGCCTGGCTGTTCACCCGCACACCGTTCGGCAGGCTCACCGTCGCTATCCGCGAAAACGAAGAGCGCGTCGTCTTCCTGGGCTACAACGTCCATATGAGCAAAGTCATCGTGTTCGCCGTTTCCGGCGCGCTCTCCGGTATTGCCGGCGGACTCCTTGTGATGGCCAATGAATCGGTCAGCTACAGTCTGTTCATTCCCTACGTTTCGCTTGAAGTGGTCTTCTATGCATTCATCGGCGGCACCGGCTTTTTCCTTGGTCCGGCCTTTGCGGCTGCGGTATTGACGTTCCTGCCATTCGCGCTCTCTGGCATGACACGCTTGTGGCCTCTTTATCAGGGACTGCTCTTTATGCTTCTCATGCTCTACGCACCTACCGGCGCTGCCGGCCTGCTTCAATCGCAGGCGCAACTGCTGCGCAAGCTTCCCATGTCCCGCTGGCTGTGGATCCAGGCCCACGGATTTGCCGGAGCAGTCTTCGTGATCGGCGCCTTTGTGCTCGGCGCCGAGGTCACCCATGCCACAAAAGCCCTCGATACGAGGACGATGGCCTGGGCCGCAGCGGCTGTTGCCTTCATCTTCGGCATCGCGTTATTGCAGAGGGTGCGGAGCATGGTAGCGGCTACCGAATCCTTGCCGGACAAAGAGATAGTTGCGCGCAATGGCGCCACGGTGTCGGTCAAACCTGTCGTCGAGGTGCGGCCATGAGCACCCAGGCTGCGTTGCAGTTGAACGGCGTCGCCAAATCGTTTGGCGACCTCAGCGTGATACAGGACGCCACACTGGCGGTGCATGCGGGTGAGCGCCATGCACTGATCGGCCCGAATGGCGCCGGAAAATCCACGCTCTTCAACATGATCTCGGGACGCCTGTCGGTATCCGGGGGTGAGATCCTGTTGGGCGGAAGGCCGGTCACCAACCTCGAGCCGGACCAGCTTAACCGGCTCGGACTTGGGCGCTCCTTCCAGATCACCAATATCTTCATGAAGATGTCGGTATTCGAGAACGTGCGCATCGCCGTGATGGCCCGACACGGGATCCGCTTCAGCATGTTTCGTATGGTGTCGACGCTGCAGCGGGTCAATGAGGAAACCGACAGGCTCATGGAGGCGGTGGCGCTGCATCGGCGGCGAGATGAACTGGCCGGTGGCCTGACCTATTCCGAACAGCGCGCGCTGGAACTTGCGCTCACACTGGCGACCGACCCTTCGGTCATCCTGCTGGATGAACCGACCGCCGGCATGTCGCGCGAGGAAACCGACTACGTCACCGACCTGATCCGGCGCATGACCACCGACCGCACGTTGTTGATGGTCGAACATGACATGAGCGTGGTGTTCGGATTGTGCGATCGCATCTCGGTGCTGGTGTACGGCAAGATACTGGCGACCGGCACGCCGCAGGAAATCCAGAGCAATGCCGAAGTGCAGCGCGCTTATCTTGGTGATCACTGATGGCACACTTCACCGTATCCAATCTGCATGCGCATTACAGCAAGGGTCATGTGCTCCAGGGTGTCGACTTCGAGATTGCGCGCGGCGAAATCGCCTGCATCCTCGGACGTAACGGCTCAGGCCGCTCGACCACGCTCAAGGCGTTGATGGGCATCGTTACTCCTACTGCCGGTACGGGGACGCTCGACGGCCAGGATTTTTTCGGACTGGCTCCCGACAAGATCTCGCGCATGGGTATCGCCTACGTCCCTGAAGACCGGCAGGTGTTCGCCAATCTCAGCGTACTGGAGAACCTCAATGTCGGCCTGCAGTCGCCCCGTGCGGGCTGCCACACGTGGTCGCTGGAGGACATGTACAACTATTTCCCGCGGCTGAAGGAACGCCGGCAGCAGAAGGCCGGCACGCTGTCGGGCGGCGAACAGCAGATGCTCACCATGTGCCGCTCGCTGCTCGGCAATCCCAAACTCATCCTGATCGATGAGCCGACCGAAGGACTGGCTCCGCTGATCGTCGAAGCGCTGCGCGAAGTGCTGATCGACATATCACGCAAGCGAGTCACCGTGCTGTTGGTGGAACAGAAGCTGGCGCTGGCCCTGAAGATCAGCCAGAAAGTGCTGGTCATGGGCCACGGGCATATCGTCTTCACCGGCACAGTCCCCGAATTCAAATCCAGGACCGACGTGCGCCAGAAATGGCTGGACGTCTCTTCCTGAACCATAACGACAAGGAGAACAAGTTGGCAAACACTGAGAAAGTTCCGGTTCAACCGGGACCGGAAGCGCAGTACTGGGCCCATGTGCGCGACGGGAAATTCATGATCCAGAGATCGAAGAGCAGCGGCGAATATGTGTTTTATCCGCGAGTGCTTGCACCGCGGACCGGCGCAACAGACCTCGAGTTCGTTGAAGTCTCCGGCAGGGCCGTCGTGCATTCCACGACCGTCGTTCGGCAGAGCCCGAAGGCCGGCGGCGACTACAACCTTGTGCTGGTGCAGCTCGAAGAGGGCCCGAGAATGGTGTCGCGTGTGGTTGGCATCCCGCCTGAACAGGTGAAGATCGGCATGTCCGTCAGGGCGCATATCGAAAAAGTGGATTTTGGCACCCATGCAAACAGCGAGCAGCCGGTGGTCGTGTTTCGCGCAGCCCAATAAGAAAAAGGATAGTCATGTCTAATGCATTACGCGGAAAAAGCGCCATTGTCGGGGTTGGTTATCACGGGCTGGGGAGTTCGCCGCAGAATACGGCGCTGGAATTATTGGGGGGCGCGGTGGTCAAGGCGCTCGAGGATGCCGGCTTGACGCTGGACGATATCGATGGTTTGTGCGGCGGCACCTTCTATCACATGTTCCCGACGCTCTCGATCGCGGAATACCTCGGCATCCGGCCGAAGTGGTCGAATGCGGACCAGACCGGCGGCTCCTCTTTCCTGTCACATCTGCTGCAAGCCACGCTCGCGATTGAAGCCGGGCTGTGCAACACGGTGCTGATCGCTTATGGTTCCCACCTGAAGGCGGCACGCAACTTCGGCCTGATCGATGTGCCGGCCTTTGACCAGGTGTACGGGCTGACCGGACCGCTGCAGGGTTATGCGTTGTGCGCCGCGCGGCACATGCACGAATACGGCACCACGCGCACGCACCTGGCGGAAGTTGCGGTTTCGGCGCGCAAGTGGGCGCAGAAGCATCCCGATGCAACAATGCGCGCGCCGCTCACGATAGACGAGGTGCTCGCGGCGCCTATGGTTTCCGATCCGCTTTCGCGGCTCGACTGCTGCCTGATGACGGACGGTGGCGCCGCGATCATTGTGACCAGCGCAAAACGCGCGCGTAGCATGCGGCAGAAACCCGTGTACATGCTGGGTGCGGCCGGCGCGCACTGGCACCGCGAAGTGTCGCAGATGCAGGACCTCACGACTTCGCCAACGGCGGAAAGCGCACCTCGCGCGTTCGAGATGGCCGGCATCACCACCAAAGACGTCGACCTGGTCCAGCTCTACGACGCGTTCACCATCAACACCATCATGTTTCTCGAGGACATGGGCTTCTGCAAAAAGGGCGAAGGCGGCGATTTCGTTTCCGGCGGGCGCATTGCGCCGGGTGGCGAACTGCCGGTGAACACCAATGGCGGCGGCCTGTCGTTCGCGCATCCGGGCATGTACGGCCTGTTCACGCTGATTGAAGCGGCTACGCAATTGCGCGGCGACGCCGGCGAAAGACAAGTGGAGAATGCGCGGGTTGCTATCGCTCATGGTAACGGTGCGACTTTCTCGCATCAATTCACGACAGTGCTGGGGACAGAAGCAACCTTGTAGGGAGACGTCCATGCATCCGTACGTTCATGCCGCGAAAACGCCGGACAAACCGGCGTACATCATGGCTGACAGCGGTGAAGTTGTTACATACCGCCAGCTTGAAGAACGCTCGAATCAGGGCGCGCAGTTGTTCCGCAGCCTCGGCCTGAGGCCGGGCGATTCCTTCGCCATGATGATGGAGAACAATGCCCGCTTTTTCGAGATATGTTGGGCGGCGCAGCGTTCCGGACTGATCTACACCGCGATCAGTTCGCGCCTGACCGCGGCGGAGGCGGAATATATAGCCAATGACTGCGGCGCGAAGCTGCTGATCATGTCCACTGTGCTGGCGGAGCAGGCGCAGCAGCTTCGTGAGACCACAGCGGGAGTGCAGCATTACTTTTCGGTTGGCGGCGGGATGCGCGGTTACCAGGAATGGGAAGCGACCCTTGCAACACTGCCGGTCACGCCTGTCGCTGACCAGGTGGCCGGACGCGACATGCTTTATTCCTCCGGCACCACCGGCCGCCCGAAAGGCATCAAGCCGGTTGTAAAAGACGAGGCGATCGATGAGCCGGCGCCGCTGCACAGGGTGGCCAATCATTTGTTGCGGTTCAGTGCAGACACGGTTTATATGTCGACGGCGCCGCTATATCACGCCGGCCCGCTTCGGGTGACCATGTACGTGATGCGCGAAGGCGGCACCTCGATCGTCATGGAACACTTCAACGAAGAGAGGGCGCTGGCACTGATCGATCAATACAAGGTCACGCATAGCCAGTGGGTGCCGACGATGTTCGTCCGCATGCTGAAGCTGCCCGACGAGGTGCGTAACAAGTACGACGTATCGACGATGACCATGGCGATGCATGGGGCGGCGCCTTGTCCGGTGCAGGTCAAGGAGCGCATGATCGAGTGGTGGGGGCCGGTGTTTCTCGAGTATTACGGCGCCACCGAAAATAATGGCTTCACGCTGTGCACAAGTGAGGAATGGCTGCAGCACAAAGGCAGCGCCGGCCGTTCGGTACTTGGCGAGGCGCATATCCTCGACGACGACGGCGCCGAACTGCCCTCCGGCGAGGCGGGCAATGTCTACTTCGCCAAAGGTCCGGTTTTTGAATACCACAACGATCCGCAGAAGACCGCCGAATCACGCAATGCGCAAGGCTGGTCCACGCTCGGCGATATCGGCTATCTCGACCAGGACGGCTACCTGTATCTGACCGACCGCAAGTCGTACATGATCATTTCCGGCGGCGTGAACATTTATCCGCAGGAAGTGGAAGACCTGTTGATCAACCATTCGAAAGTGCTTGATGCCGCCGTGATCGGCGTACCGAATGAAGACTTCGGCGAAGAGGTGAAGGCGGTGGTGCAGCCGCGGGACATGCGCGATGCGGGGCCGGTGCTGGAGGCGGAACTGATCGCATATTGCAAGGCGCATCTCTCCTCCATCAAATGTCCGCGCAGTGTGGATTTTGAACAGGAGCTGCCCCGTCATCCGACGGGCAAGTTGTACAAACGATTGCTCAAGGATCGCTATTGGGCGGAAGAGCGTAATAAAAGCAACTAAATCAACTAAATCAACTAAACGACGATAGGAATCACCATGCAGATCAAGGGACAAGCGGCATTGGTAACCGGCGGCGGCTCAGGCCTGGGCGCAGCCACCGCGCGTGAGCTGGCTCGCCAGGGTGCGAAGGTGGCGATACTCGACATCAACGCCGCCAATGCGCAGGCAGTGGCCAGGGAAATCGGAGGCCTCGGCCTGACTGCCGACATTGCCGACACCGCCAGTGTGCAGGCTGCGCTGAACGTCGCCGAGAAGGAGCACGGACCGGCCCGAATCCTTGCCAACGTGGCAGGCATCGGCAATGCCAAGCGTATTATCGGAAAGGATGGCTCTCCGGCGCCGCTCGAGGACTTTGAGCGCAATATCCGCGTCAACCTGATCGGCACGTACAATGTGACGCGCCTGGCCGTCGCGCGCATGGCGAAGCTCGAACCGTTCGAAGACAACGAGCGCGGCATCGTGTTCTTTACCGCATCGGTTGCCGCCTATGACGGACAGGTCGGACAGGAAGCCTATGCGGCGGCCAAGGGCGGCCTTGTTTCCATGACGCTGCCCATGGCGCGCGACCTCTCGCAGTTCGGCATACGCGTGATGACAATCGCACCCGGCCTGTTCCATACGCCGTTGATGGCGACATTGCCGGACGAAATCCAGAAATCACTGGCGGCCAGCATCCCCTTCCCGAAGCGCCTGGGAAAGCCGGAGGAATTTGCCTCATTAGTGACGTATATCGTCACCAACACGCACCTGAACGGCGAAGTCATCCGCCTTGACGGCGCAGTGCGCCTGGCTCCGCGCTAACCGGCATGCTTCGATACACGCCCCCGCTGAAAGACATCCATTTTGTCCTGACGGTCCTGCTTGATGCACCGGCTACGCTGGCCGGCTTTCCCGCTTTCTCCGACATCGACGATGCATTGATGCAGCAGGTGATCAGGGAGGCGGGACGCTTTGGCAGTGAAGTCCTGTTTCCGCTGAATGCGGTGGGTGACCGTGAGGGAGCGCGTTTTGAAGACGGCGCTGTACGCACGCCGGCGGGTTTTGGGGAAGCGTACCGACAATTCCGAGAGGGCGGATGGCCCGGTTTGTCCTGCGTGCCGGAAGATGGCGGCCAGGGTCTGCCGCAATTGCTCGAGTGCGTCGTCTACGAAATTCTGAATAGCGCCAACCATGGCTGGACCATGTATCCGGCGCTCGTGCACGGTGCATATGCGTGCCTGAAGCGGCACGCGAATGAAGAACTGAAAGCGCGTTACTTGCCGAAGATTGCAAGCGGTGAATGGTTGCCCACCATGTGCCTCACCGAGCCGGATGCGGGTAGCGACCTGGGGCGGGGCCGTACCAAGGCGGTGCCGCATGATGAAGGTAGTTACCGCATCAGCGGCACCAAGATTTTCATTTCAGGTGGCGAGCACGACCTTACCGACAACATCGTGCACTTGGTGCTGGCGCGTTTGCCGGATGGTGTGCCCGGCAGCAAGGGCATCTCGCTGTTCCTGGTGCCGAAATTCCTTCCCGATGGCGAACGCAATGAAGTTCATTGCGCCGGAATCGAACACAAGATGGGCCTGCGTGGCAGCGCCACCTGCACGATGCAATTCAACGCGGCAACCGGTTGGCTGGTGGGTGAGCCGCATCGCGGTCTCGCGGCGATGTTTGTGATGATGAATGCAGCGCGCTTGCTGGTCGGCATCCAGGGACTGGCACATGCTGAAACCGCTTACCAGAACGCCCTCGCTTACTCACGCGAACGGCTGCAAATGAGAGCGGTGAATCGACCGGCCGGCCGCGAGAATGAACCTGCCGATCCGATCGTCATGCATCCGGCCGTGCAGCGCCTGCTGATGACGCAGCGGGCCGGGATCGAAGGCGGCCGCATGCTGGCTTACTGGACCGGACTGCTGCTCGACACGGCGGAACACCATGGCGATGCTGCAGAGCGCGCCGCCGCGAATGAGCAGCTCGCGCTGATCACGCCGGTAGTCAAGACGATACTTACCGACCAGGGCTGCCAGGGGGCGAGCCAGGCATTGCAGGTGTTCGGCGGTCACGGATTTATTAGTGAAACCGGTATCGAGCAATACTCGCGCGACGTGCGCATCACCACGATTTATGAAGGCACCAACGAAATCCAGGCGATCGACTTCCTGATGCGCAAAGTGCTGTCCGACGGTGGCGCGAGGCTGAATGCCTTTCTCGCCCAGATAGAGTGGACTGCACGGGATGGGCCTCAATGCGGATTCGAGGCGAAGGTACTCGGATTGACGCAGCGAGTACGCGGTGTGATGCAGGCTATCGCCAAAGCGCAGCCGGAGTTTGCCTATCGCATTGCGGGTGAGGCGCTGCGGCTGGCAGGGCATTGCGCGCTTGCCTGGCTTTGGCTGCGGGCGGCGCGGATCGCGGCGGAGCGGCGCGCGGACGACCCGGTTTTCCTTGATGCCAAGCGAGATACGGCGCGGTATTACTTCACTTATGTGCTGCCGGAGGTTGAGCAGTTGTTTGCTGTGATTGGCGGATGTTTGCAGGGGTCGGAGGCCGACGAAACCCGCTTTCCGGCGGATCTGTTGGCCGGTCTGTAAGCACAGTTGCATTGGGTAGGCCGTAGGTTGGGATGTAATCCCAACACGCTGTGGCATGCAAAAGAGCCGTCGGTCGCATTAAGGCACCGCGCAGGAATAAGTTGGTCAATTTTGCTGGCCGTAGCGGGCGCGTTGCTGCGTTGCTCGTCGTCGCCATAGCTCGCTATGGCTCCTCCTCACGCCTTGCACCGCATCCCGCGACGGCC
>JAQGMD010000220.1 GCA_028292565.1 Burkholderia sp.
GGGCAGCCGGAGGTCGGATGCCAATCCCAACGCCCCACCGCAGAACAGAGCCATCAGCCGCACGGGGTGCAGTGTGTTGGGATTGGCGCGCGCGTCGCAGATCCACCCTACATCCTACCCATCCAAACTGCGGATGCAATCGCATAGCAGGCACTCTACCCCCATCCAATAACGGAAGACAGGCTTGCAAGCCTGTGCCGTTCCGCAGGCATAGGGCGGTGCCCTACAAAAAACCGGTTATTTAACTATGCGATAACACGGGTTATATTTTTTCCCCGGCAGTTTCATCCGGTGTTGCTTGACGAAGGAGTCGAGCAACGCATCCATCGGGCCCATGATGCCCGGGTCGCCGTGGATTTCGAACGGACCGAACTTTTCGATCGCGCGAATTCCCTGATCCTTCACATTGCCCGCGACTACACCCGAGAAAGTGCGGCGCAGGTTCGCTGCCAGCAGGTGACGATCCTGGTCCTTCTTCAAGCGCAGGTTGCGCATGTTTTCATGCGTTGGCGCGAAGGGCTTCTGAAATTCATGGTCGATCTTCAGCAACCAGTTGAAGTAGTACGCGTCGCTCTTCTCCTTGCGGAATTCACGGACCTGCTTGATTCCGGCCTGCATTTCCTGCGCTACACGCTCAGGGTCGTCGACGATGATCTTGTATAGCCGCTGTGCATCCACACCCAGGGTCTCGCCGATGAAGGCGTCAATCTGCGTGAAGTAGTCGGCTGCGCTCTGGGGGCCGGTAAAAATGAGCGGGAAGGGCAGGCCTGCGTTATCCGGATGGAGCAGGATGCCGAGGATGTAGAGTATCTCCTCGGCCGTGCCGGCGCCGCCGGGGAATACGACGATGCCGTGTCCCGCGCGGGCGAAAGCTTCCAGGCGTTTTTCGATGTCGGGCATGATGACCAGCTCGTTCACTATCGGGTTCGGTGACTCGGCAGCGATGATGCCGGGCTCGGAGAAGCCCAGGTAGCGTCCGCTTTTGATGCGCTGCTTTGCATGCGAGATGGCGGCTCCCTTCATCGGGCCCTTCATCGCGCCGGGCCCGCATCCGGTACAGATGTCGAGGCCTCGCAATCCGAGTTCGTAGCCGACCGCCTTGGAATAGTCGTACTCTTCACGCGAGATCGAGTGCCCGCCCCAGCAGACGACCAGGTTCGGGTTGAGCATCGGGCGCAGGATATCGGCGTTGCGCAGCATGTGGAACACCGAATCGGTGATGCCTACGGAGGTCTTCAGGTCGAACTTCGGATTGCCGTAGATTTCATCGCTGACATAGACCACGTCGCGCAGGACGGCGAACAGGTGCTCATGGATACCCTTGATCATCTTGCCGTCGACGAAAGCCTTGGACGGCGCACCCTTGATATCGAGCTTGATGCCACGCTCGCGCTGGATGATGCTGATGTCGAAGGACTTATAGCGTTCCAGCAGTTCCTTGCCGTCATCGAGGCCGCTGCCGCAGTTGAGCACGGCGAGCGAGCAGTTACGGAAGATGCTGTACAGGCCCCCCTGGCTGGTATCGAGCAGCTTGTTGACTTCTGCCTTGGACAAGATATCCAGGCGACCCTCGGGTGATATTTGTGCGTCGACTACGGCGTGTTCCATATGTTCGGAAAGAGTTGGCGAGTGATGTGTCTGCATATTGGAAGTGCGAGCGGTGTACCGTCGTAGGGTATCGGGAAAAAAGGCCCTGGCAATCTGTCCCGGGGCTCGATAGTGTGAATTTATTACCGATGTTCTTGAACTGGTTGATGGAAGAAGCACGTATACGAGTTGACTGTCCTTCTCATTCTATAACTTGCCTGCGTAAACAGGTGGCAAGTTCGTCAATACCGGGCGCGAAAGAGGGCGACAATCCTCAAACTGAAGAATGTTGATCCGCGTCGGACTCAGACGTCCACGTTGCCGCGACCGATCTCAATCACCCTGCCGCCGACGCGAATTTTCCGATCCGCAGTCACGTTCAGGACCAGGCGGCAGGGGCGGCCGACGGCCTCGCCCTGATGGATGTCGAAACTGGCCGGGACCGACCGGCCGGTTCCAATCAGCCAGCCTCCGAGGCTGGCGCACGCAGAGCCGGTGCCAGGGTCTTCACTGATCCCGCCGCCTTGAGTCGTGAAAAAATAGCGCGCCAACACGCGTCCCTTGCCATGGCTTTCTTCGTCAAATGCAAACACGTAAGCAGTTTTGCGTCCCAGGCTGCTGACCGGCCACTGGGCAAGTAGCTCGCTCGCCGGAGCTGCGAGGCGCACGGCATCGCTGGTACGCAAAGGGATCAGCAATTGATCCGCTCCGGTATCGACCCAGAGCGGTTCGGACAGGAGATCGCTTTCTTTCAGCCCGACCATGCGGGCAATGAAATCTGGCGCAAGGTCCGGACGGCGTGTCGAGGGCGTGGTGGTGGAGGTGGGGGCGGTAAAGGTCCAGACATCGCCGTCCGCAGTGACAGGCACAATGCCCGCTGTGAACTCCAGGCTGATGTCGTCGCTTTTATCGAGAAGCTCCCGGGCCACGTAGGCCGAGCCGAGCGTGGGATGGCCCGCAAACCGCATCTCGTAGCCTGGCGTGAAAATCCTGACCCGCGCATCAGCGCGTTCGGACGGAAGCACGAATGTCGTTTCGGAGAGGTTGAATTGCCGCGCCAGTGCCTGCATGGTGGCTTCGCTCATTCCCCGTGCGTCTTCGAAGACGCAGAGGGGATTACCGCCGAATACCGTTTCGGCGAATACATTCACCAGCCGGAATTGATAGCGTGCCATACCTGCCTCCCATCGTTTTTGATTTCCGTAACGATACGGATCGGGCTGGAGGGGCGCAATAGACAGTTATGCCAGTGGCGACCGGGCCAGTTGTTGTGCGTCAACTTTGGTTCAAAAAACGTTGCAACCCCCTTGAAACCCGCATGGATGTTGGTTAGAATGTGTTTACTGTATGAATGTACAGTATTGAAATACTGTCAGTCGTTGACAACCTAATGCGATAAATCTGACTGCGCCGGCAGGCAAAAGGTTTTGAGTTTGAGGGGGTGGGACCAGCGCCCCCGGCTGTACGCAGCCAGCCCGTTTTTCATAGTGATGGTGGCGCGTTTGGCTATTGAGAAGAGCGAAGTGGTGCGCTTTGCGCTCTCTTCTCCAATAGCCAAGCACACCACGAATTCAGGAGATCAGCGATGTTTAAAACAGGCACATTGGTAGGGGCCGGGCGCTGGCCGAACCAGTTGGAGCACCCAAATCACTGGGACAAGCCGCTGGCAGGCCATGTCATCGATTTTTGCGATGCGCGTGCGTGGGCCAATACGATTTATTTTCCGAGTGATAATCCGCATCCGGGTGAAGTCATGGGCATGGCGTTGAAATTGAAGGAGCAGGGCCTCCTCGAGGGCCTCACGCCGGTGTATTGGGATTTCGTGACGCATCAGCGTGTGACGTGGGAAAAAACGTCGTCGCTACGCCTGTACGAGGAAGACGTTTCGCTGTGGCGCGCGTGCAAGGAGCTACGCCTCGATGAGCTCAAGCATCCGCGGCGGCGCCGTCGGCGCGATATCGGCGAATTCCTGCCGGATAATATGCAGCATCTGGCGCTGCAGAAGCTGCCGCCGGTGCAGTATCGTCACTGAGGGCCGCGCGGCAGGTGTGCACCAATATCTGCTGCAATGGCCGGATGAGTATGCATAAGCATGTAAGTGGGAAGACGTAGCGTGCGCCTGGCGAACCTTCATCCGCACAACAAATTGAAAGCTGCGCTACAGCTGCCGCATGCCTGCCGATTCATCTGTCCATTTTGAATTGCGGAGCGCGACGATTCTCGCTCCGTGTTGTGCCGCGACTTCCAGAGCCTCTTCGGTAAACACCGTGCCAATAACGATAATTCCATCCGCAGCCGGTGTCCGCAGTCGCCGAAGTGCTTTCGTCAGCGAGGGCGACCGGATCACGTCGCGCTCAGGGCCCGCACAGTAATAAGTTGTTCATTTGGCGGTCGTAGCGGGGCGTATTGCCGGGGGGCCGCCCAGATGCGCCGACACGCCGCAGTGCGCCCGCTACGGCCAGCAAAAATGACAACTTTGCCGCGCGGGCCCTCAGCGTGCGCCAACGTGATGACGCCATAGTTTCTTCGGGATTGGTATCCTTGACCACTGCATCCCGGTACGCCGGCGGCATGGTCCGAAGCCGCACCCCGGCCACCTGCTCTCGAATCGTCATCTTCATGCTGCTCCCCTCCAGTCTGCGAAAAGGTAATGTCATTCGATGTGTCGATCTAAGGCACCGCGCAGGAATAAGTTGGTCAATTTTCTGGCCGTAGCGGGCGCGTTGCTGCGTTGCTCGTCGTCGCCATAGCTCGCTATGGCTCCTTCTCACGCCTGGCACCGCATCCCGCGACGGCCGCCAAATTGCCCAACTTATTCCTGCGCGGCGCCGTAGCATGCGTCGAGCCGCTACCGCATTCATCCTGGAACAGCTCAATCAGATCCTCTTCCGAATCCAT